>NZ_CAWUDM010000009.1:0-98111 GCF_963920855.1 Nostoc sp. CCY0012
CAGGGGAGAAAAACCACCCACAAGGGGCGAGGCTTTAAACCTTATCTTTTGGTAATAAAAAGAGCTTCCCTAATAAATAGCTTTTATTATATGCCAGATTGGCTTGTTTATTTTATTAAAAAAAGTATATTACTAATTAAATGAGAATTTTCTTATGAATGATTTTTTCTAAATTCATGAACAAACTTATTTCTATTTGTATTCCTACTTGTGATAGACCTTTTCTCCTTCAAGAAGCATTAGAATCATGTTTTTTACAAGAATATGATTCTATAGAAATAATAATTGGAGATGATTCTAAAAATAACAATACAGAGAAGCTTATAAAAAACCTTCAGTTAACGGCAAAGCATAAAATACATTATATAAGAAATACACCACCATTAGGTCAAGCCAGAAACGTAAATATGCTTTTTGATATGGCACAAGGTGATAGATTAGTTTTGTTGCATGATGATGATTTATTACTTCCTAATGCCATAGTTGATTTAGATAAATGTTGGCAAATTGAACCCGGAATAACAGCAGCATTCGGAAAACAATATATAATCTCAATGCTAGGAGAAATACTTTTACAAGAGTCTGAAGATTTAAATAGAAGCTATTATCGGACAGCTAACGTAGAAGGATTACAAGCATCTGCTGTAGTTTCTGGATTATTACAACAGTTTCCTAATAATGGCTATATGGTTTTATCAGCAGCTGCAAAAAATATAAAATACAGAGATAGAAATATTGTAGGTGATGCCTGCGATCAAGATTTTGGCATTCGCTTAGGGATGGACTCTGATAAGTTTTATTTTTTAAATAAATATACATCTAAATACAGGATTACAACTACTAGCTCTGTTTCTAACAAAGAGGATTGCAAAATTGCTGAGTTTATGTATCCAATGATCGAGGCACTCTCTCTACCTGAATCAAGTGAATATGCACGTAAGTGTGCGCTTAAAAATTTAGCACCATTGGCAATCAAAAGTTATGCCCTTCAAGGAAGAAAAAAAGAAGCTTGGAATATATATTTCTCTAAAAATTTCTCTTTAATTAAACGTGCTGCTCCCGGAGGTATTTATCTTTTACTTCTTTCTTTATTACCTGTTAATTTTAGTAAAAAACTCCTTCAAGCTCAGTATTACTTAAAACTAAAAAACGATAGTAAGATAAAATTAATTGACTCACTGCGCTAGTAGTAATAATTTCAGGATTAGCGCGGTTCCAACCATATTGAAAAGTGGACTTTAGCAGAGTTTTGAGTTTGCAAAACCCTTTACTTAGACGGAAAGTAAGTAGAATGGTGTAAATAATTAAGGTTTGTAGTGAGGACTTTAGTCCTCTAATAAGGACTGAAGTCCTTACTACGAAATAAATGCAATTTTTTTACATTACTTTACATAGGTTAGTTTTTTCAAGTCGTTCTATTTATATACTGATAAATAAAAATAAAAATGCAATAGGGGTAAAACAGACGTTTTGCCCCTATTCAAACTTGTATTGAATCCAAATCATGTGATGATTTAAGAATAGGAGTAGCTACCAGCCCAAGTTATCCATTTATGGGATAAACCTATATGCAATATTCCTCCAGTCATTTCTTGTTCTGTAACGATCGCTCCTTTGAAGTCTGCGCCACTGAGTTCTGCTTCATTAATATTGCAACCAATTAAGTTGGCCTTCCTGAGATTAGCATTTCTTAAATCTGCCCCACTCATTTCCGCTTCACTGAGGTTTGCTCCTTGCAAGTTAGCCATGATTAAATTTGCACCCCGTAAATCGGCACGACTTAGGTTAGTTTCCTCTAGGTTGACTCCAGTTAAATCAGCACCAATCAAGTTGATTTCGCTTAAATTGGCACCATTCAATATAGCTCCACTTAAATCAGCATCAGTCAGATTTGCCCGGCTAAAGTTACATCCACTTAAGTTAGCTTGACTGAGGTCTGCTCCACTCAGGTCTGTTTCCGAAAAGTTTGTATTTCTGAGGTCTGCTCCACAAAGATTGACTTGATGTAGATTTGCTTGATTAAATTTGCGTTCTCCTGCCGTATAAAGATCTAGGAGTTTGTTCGCATCCATGATTATCACCTCGCAATGTCCAAAGGTCAGTCAGTCGAGTTATGAGTTGCACTCTACTCAAACCACACCAAAGACAATTTATCGAGCTGCTAGCAACTAGAATTTTAATTAAAGCTTGTCACTTTATTCTGCTATAACTTTCCTTTCTTTTCACTAATACTTCATGGAAATATACTTAACAATGTTTTTCGTATCACAATGAAAACTGTGATTAATTCAAAATAACTTTCTCATGGTTGATTTTACCTCCACGACTACACCCGATTTTGTACCTGTGCTATCTCAAACGGTGGCTGCATATCGAGGTCAAGGAAGCCCACGTACTGGGGCGGAAGTAGTGGTAAAGGCCTTACTACAAGCAGAAAAAGCGGCCAAGCAACAACGGCTGAATTATAACTTTGAGTCTCTTGTGGGCCAATGGCGGCTTTGCTTTGCAACTGGAACTAAAAAAGCTAGAGAGCGTGGCGGTATTGTTTTGGGTAAGGGGTTTTATGTCCCCAAATTGGCTACTATCCATATTTCTTTTAGTGCTGCTGTCACACCAGATGCAAATAAAGGCGAAATTGCTAATCAGGTGCAAGTGGGCCCAGTGTTGCTGAAGCTGACGGGCCCAACACAATATCTGGGTAAGAAAAATTTATTGGCGTTTGACTTTAACCATATGTTTATTAGTTTGTTTGGTCGGGGTGTTTATAGCAGGCCAATTCGCTCTGGTAAAGTTCAGGCAGAGGATTTTTACACCCAACCCATAGCGAAGCTACCCTTTTTTGCGTTCTTCTTAATTACAGAAGATTTTATCGCCGCTCGTGGACGTGGTGGAGGACTAGCACTTTGGATGCGTGAGAATTGATGACATGAAGTGCAAAATTTTTTGCTGGGGGGCTATGGAGTGGAATTAGCCAAAAACATGACTGTGGCTTGATTGATGTACCACATTCCTAGGTTTTTCTACTCATGTCTTCTGTCTAGAGATATATTTCTCTATTTACATTTTATTTCTAAAGGTAGACAATAACGGTTAACTCAAATTTGGGAACTCTTAAATAAGGGACTTCCCAAAAATAACCTGCCTATTCATCGCAGAGTGCAACCGAGGTCAGATGACGCAAGCTTTCAATCCAGTGCAAGAGTGGGAACAACGTCGTGACGAAGCCAGCCGCTATTACAAGCAGGGTAGGTTTCAAGAATATCTCAATTTTGCCAGCGAAAATTTAGAGTTAGCCAGAACAATTCAAGATCGAGCCAGAGAAGGTCATACCCTAAACGATATCGGTTTGGCTTATCTCAGTTTTTGCCAACCCCAAAAAGCATTAGAGTGTTTTCATCAAGCACTTGTGGTGGCTGTGGAAATAGGCGAAAAGCGCGCCGAAGCTACTGCACTGAGCAATCTGGGTGCTACCTACAGCCGTTTGGGGCAGTTTTCGCAAGCACTGAAGTTTTTTGACCAAGGATTGGAAATCTTCAGAAAATTACAGGATATTCCCAGCGAAGCTTCTACTCTCAATGATATGGCGCTAATTTACACCAAATTGGGAGAACCAAAGCGATCGCTCTTATTACAGTTCCAAATTTTGTCAATGCGTCGCTTGCTCAGAGACTTTTCGGGTGAAGCAACTACACTGAATGGCATTGGCTTTGCTTACAGCAGCTTAGGACAGTTTGATCAAGCGTTAGAATTTTTGCAAGCAGCACTACCAATTCAACGAGCTGCTAAAAATTTGCTTGGCGAAGCTACTACGTTGAATAATATTGCCTCTGTTTATGGTGATTTGGGAGAACCTAAAAAAGCACTATTGCTTTACTATCAAGTTTTGTTGACACGTCGGGCAATAAACGATCGCTTTGGTGAGGCGACAACGTTAAACAATCTTGGTTTTACCTACAATATTCTCGCCAATAACCGCCAGGCTCTCAAGTATTACAAGCAAGCGATCGCCGTTTCTCAAGAAATTAATGATTATCTAGGAGAAATTTCCACGCTGCTGAATATGGGTAGTCTTTACGCTACGACAAAACGCAAAAAATCAGCCCTATCTTGCTATAACAAGGCCCAAGAGTTGGCCAAAGGAATTGAATGTCAGCCACTCTTGGATAAGGTAAAGCAGTTTATGGATACTCTTTAGGACTAGGGTAATCCCCGGTTAATCCTATAACTGATTGACTTTGGAGTCATTTTGTGATGTTGGAACATCCAGAATTGCTAAAAGCGATCGCTCGATGATTTGGCGCACAAACTGATTTCCTGGCAAGTTGAGATGTATATTGTCTTGGTATAAGGCTTGAGGGTTTGGGGTTGAGTTGAATAATGGTAAAAAATCTATATAGGTAATTTGCTGTGCTTTGGTAAATTCCAGCAGTCTTTGACGTGCTTTAATTTCGTAATCGCGGGGGCCTGGTTCTCCAATTTCTCGCAATAAGGGAGTCATGACTAACAAGAATTGACTGTTGTTTTTTTGAGTCAATGCTTGAATTTGCTTAATTGCTTCTAGGTTAATTCCTACGCGATCGCCTGGTTCTTGATGTACTGCTTTCAGTTCAGGAATCGTTTGGGTTTTGATAATATACCGTTGCCACACTTCCACCAATGCTAAAAGAGGTTTTTGATCTGGGTAGTTGCGATCGCGTCCTACAGGTAAAGAGGTGGGAGCCGTAGCAAATAAATCATCGGTATTAATTAATAACACTACTATTTGAGCATTAAAGTCGCCAAATCTTTGTAAATAGGCTAATTCGTTTCTGGGGCCCCAAGAATTTGCTGAAGCATTAAGCACTTCTATTTCATTATATTTACCAATAGTTAATGATTTTAAAGAACGGGTCATCAAGCTGGATATTGTATTATCCTGGTCTGTCCACCAGCCACCATTGGCAATAGAATCGCCGATAATTAGCACTCGTAGTGTAGAAAGTGCAGGTGTTTTTTGAATTGCCATACTTCTCATGGAATACTCGTTAATGACAATGCGATTACCAAAACGGCGAGTGCGCTGGTTGGGGGCTAATAAATAACCAATTTCCTCATCAGCAATGTAAGTCAGTGGATTACCAAAACCAAACAGCGATCGTAATCCTACTTCAATTACCAAAAATAACCCGACAACTACCAAAATTATGATGAGTGCTAATTTCACTTGTAAATGCCCCACGATCAAACTTAAATAGTTTAGCAATGATGTTAAAAGAAATTAGTGATCATGTAGTATAGTCGGCCGTAATAGACTATTTAGTCGATATTTCAGGAGCTTTGGGAAAAATGAGCGCAACAGCAGACCCGACAAAGTTGATGAAGCAAGAAGTTGGCAAAGCCGCCGCCCTGCTAGTAAAATCAGGCTCAATTGTCGGATTAGGTACAGGGTCAACTACAGCCTATACAATTCAATTTTTAGGCGATCGCCTCAAGTCTGGTGAACTTAAAGATATTGTGGGTATTCCTACTTCTTTTCAATCAGAAGTACTGGCGAAGGAATATGGTGTTCCTCTGACAACCTTAGACGCTGTTGACCATATAGATATTGCCATTGATGGGGCTGATGAAGTTGATCCCCAAAAAAACTTGATCAAAGGCGGCGGTGCAGCACATACCCGCGAAAAAGTCGTTGATTACTTGGCAGCACAATTCATCGTCGTGGTAGACAGTGGTAAGTTAGTGGAGCGTTTGGGTTCTACATTTGCAGTACCGGTGGAAGTCATACCCATGGCCATTACCCCTGTTACCAATGCCATTAAACAACTCGGCGGTAAACCTGAATTACGTATGGGTGTGAAAAAAGCCGGGCCAGTGATCACAGACCAAGGCAATTTTGTATTAGATGTCAGATTTGACTCAATTGATGATCCCGTGAACCTAGAGAAAACCCTAAATAATATTCCCGGTGTTTTGGAAAATGGGATTTTCGTCAATTGTGCAGATGTAGTTTTAGTTGGTGAAGTTAAGGACGGTAAGCCTTTGGTTCGTCAGATGTAGTTTGGGGACTGGGGACACTTCATAAGCTTCAGTTTGTTTTTAACTGTATAAGGGGCAATGGGGACTGGAAGATGATATCTAGCCCCTAGCCCCTAGCCTCTAACCCTAATCATTCTGGTACCAGATATGAGTATTCTTGCAGCTGGGCGATCGCTTGGAGAATTTGTTGATAATGCTGTGTATTTCCTTCTCGGTGATGGATATCAGCAGATGTTTGGAAATCAGCAATTGCGCCTTGATAGTCTTTGAGTTTTCGGCGGATATCAGCTCGCAACATATAGGCTGAGGCTAAATAAGGCCGACGTTGTAAGGCTTGGTTCAAATCAGCCACTGCACCTTTTAAATCTCCCAGCATAGAACGGCTACGACCTCGGTTGTACCAATCTTCTGCTAGGCTGGGATCAATAGCTAGTGCTTGATTGTAATCTTCTGTTGCTCTTTGATAGTCTTCTAGAGCGTAATGAGCATTGGCGCGATCGCTATAAAAGGTAGCAGATTGGGGATTTAGTTGTAAGGCTGAAGTATAGTCAACAACTGCGCCTTCATAGTCTTCCAGAGCATAGCGCAGAGAACCCCGGTTGTAATGAGCTTCTATCAGATGAGGGTTAATTTGTAGTGCTTGATTGTAGTCTGCCATTGCCCCTTTGCGATCTCCGAGAAAACGGCGGGCATTACCTCGGTTGCAGTAAGCTTGGGAAAAGTTAGGTGACAGCCGGATTGCTTGGGTATTATCGGCTATGGCTGCGAGAAAATCTTGGAGAATTTCGTAGGTAATGGCGCGGCCGTAGTAAGCTTCAGCTAAATTAGGATTGATCTGCAATGCTAGATCGTAATCCTGAATCGCTTTTTGATAATCTCCTAAACAGCGGCGAGCTGTAGCGCGATCGCAGTATCCTTCAGCTAGACAAGGATTAAGTTGTAATAGCCGATTACTATCCTCAATTGCTCCTTGGTAATCTCCTAATCGCCGCAGAACGTTAGCCCGAAAGCCATAAACTATATCTAAGGTCGGGTTTTCTTGTAATGCCTGGTTATAATCTGCGATCGCTCCTTGATAATCTCCTAGGGTGTCTCGTACCAAACCCCGCTGATAATATGCTTGTACATCATCAGGATTTAATTGCAGCGCTTGGTTAAAGTCTGCTAGTGCTTGCTCGTAATCTTTGAGGGTGGAATGAACCAGGCCCCGATTGTGATAAGCCGCCGAGAAGATAGGATTAATTTTTATTGTGTGATTATAGTCTTCAATGGCACCCTGGAGGTCTTGTAAAGCATAGCGGGCATTACCCCGGTTATGGTAAGCTTCGGCGAAGTTGGGATCTAACTGTAAAGCGCGATCATGATCGGCGATCGCTTGCTGATATTCTCCTAAAATATAATAGATATTACCCCGACTACTGTAAGCTGGGGCGAAATGGGGATGCCATTGCAAAGCTTGCTGAAAGTCTGTAATCGCTCCTTGATTATCCCCACAATTGCAACGAGCAACACCCCGATTGTGGAATGCCTTGGCAATATCAAAATGAATATGTGTAGCTAAATCGGTACTATTTTCTATAGCTTGTTGATAAGCGGCGATGGCTTTGTCATAGTCTTGCAGCGCCAGATAGGTATTGCCCAGACCGTGGTAGGATGCAGCCAAACCAGGATTAATTTGTAATGCCTGTTGATAATCAGCGATCGCTTCCTCAAAATCTTCTAAACAGTAATGAGCATTGGCACGGTTGCAGTATGCCTCTGCAAACTGGGGATTACTCTGTACTGCTCGATTAAAGTCCGCGATCGCTCTGTAATAATCTTTAAATTCACAACTAAAAATAGCACCCCGGTTGTAATAGGCTTCCGCACAGTCAGGATGCACATTAATCGCCTGGGTATAATCTGCTATGGCTCCTTGATAGTCGCCTTGCAAATGTTTATGGAATCCTTGATTGAAAAAGTTGTCAGCATTCATCTAATTTGTCTTGGGTTTTGACACTCCCCTCACTTATTGTAGAACGGGCGCACTTCTTCTTAACTAGTTCTGACGATAAAATCATATTTTTATGTAACTCATGATGTCAAAGTTAATTAATATAGCAATTATCAATCATTCATGAAGGCGATAACCCTAATTTCTCAAATAAAACGGGGTTTTCCAGTCTCTGGATTTTCACCAATCAATTAAAACTCCTATATGTATGCAGTCAACAGCTTGATGTTTTAACTAATAAATTATAAATTAAAGTATTCATACACCCAGCTTATGCATTACAAATTTCCCCAAAATTCAGCCTCAAGAAGGATTGCGGCTGGTTCTAAACTGGTTCTTTTTTAGACTAATTATCTAAAAAAGCTGCAAAAATCACAAAAATAACCAAGTGATATTTTTAGGTTTCATCTGACTCAATTGCATAACTGATAGACATGACTCAAATATCGAAGCATAACCTTATATTTTGATAAATAAGTAATTTTAGATACTGAAAATAACTGCATTGATTTTTTCATGAATTGCAGTTTGAAATTTAAGATTAGCCCAAATCTTCAAGGTGATTTTTTGATTTAGGTTATTGACTTTATTTAGGTAATATGCTTTTGCTAAGAGTAACTTTATAATCAATCAGTTTATCATGTCTAGCTCTTGATGAAATACTTTGTCTTGACATATTTATGGGTGATGTCAGAAAAATTTAAATAAATTGCTCACCATGTTGGGCGATCGCTCAATTTCAACTCACCACAGGGGAAATTGCACCTATTCTGTTCGGTTCTACCACTGTCGCCAGGACACAAAAAATTATAACCTCGTAGTAATTAAGATAATTATTTAAAAACGCTGTCAGTTGCTTTTCAGCCAAGGGGTGAAAACCTGTGTATCAATGGATATTGCCAAGTCTGAGTGAAGTTTTAGCCGCAAGTCAATCAACTGGGGCTGAATGCTCACCAACCAAAGCCGAGCGGCAGTGGTGTGTCAGCCTAGCAGCAACGGAGCAACTGTTAATGAACACTTTAGCAGCCGCTTCGCCTGATGTAACTCAAGGATTAGTGCTAACAGCACCAGCACCTCTATTTAGCCAGCCAACACTGACTCAAAGCTTGCAAACTGTCACTTTTACGGCCAAGCCATTTAATCCCCTAGCGCTGATGCCATTTCATATGCCAGAGGCCATCGCTGCGGCGGCAGAAGAAATGGTTCCCCACGAGTCAGTCCTACCTTTACTACCGGCTGATCCACTGACTACAGAGCGATTTTGCTTGGTTTTTACAGAAAAATTTAGATTAGTACTGGTTTTAAAAGAAGACAAAAATGGTCACAAAGCATTTTCATTTTCTTTTGATCCAGAGGTAGTTCAGCAGGCCTGGCGATCGCTAGGTGCGCGGGTAATGCTAACTAACCCCGAATTTTTTGCGGAACTGGATAACATTGTCCAAAAATATGACCCCATCGCCCCAGACTACCGCATGGTGGTTCAGTTTAGCCAGTTTTTACTTCAGGAATTGACCGAACCAGAAGAGACTAGGGATTGGAGTACAGAAAATCCGGCTTGTCGTTCCTACTCCAGTAGAGAAACATTAGAAAATACTGGCGATGGCAAACAGCACACTGAGCCAAATCATCAATCCTTCTTTCCTAATCCCCATTACTCAGTCGCCAGTAACCAGTCACCAGTCCCCGATGTAGAACTACTCCAAGCTTTTGCTCATGAAGTTCGCACACCCTTGACAACTATTCGGACTTTGACTCGCCTACTGCTGAAGCGACGAGACTTACCAACCACCGTTACTAATCGCTTAGAAATCATCGATCACGAATGTACCGAGCAAATTAATCGGATGGAGTTACTGTTTAAGGCAGCAGAATTAGAAACTTCTACTTCGGTGAAATCTTCTAAGACTCAACTGACACCGATGTCATTAGATCAGGTGTTGCATCAGAGTATTCCCCGTTGGCAACAAGCAGCCCAGCGGCGAAATTTGACCTTAGATGTGGTTTTACCACAGCAACTACCAACAGTGGTCAGCAATCCCAATATGTTAGATCAGGTACTGACTGGTTTGATGGAGAATTTTACTCGTAGCCTACCACCGGGAAGTCATATACAAGTGCAGGTAATTCCGGCTGGTGACCAACTGAAGTTACAATTATCTCCACATCTCCACTGCCAAGACACCAATCAATCCGTAACACCGCCAATTCGTAAGGCCCTTGGTCAGTTACTCATGTTTCAACCAGAAACAGGTACGATTAGTTTAAATATTGCGGCAACCAAGCATTTGTTTCAAGCTATTGGTGGCAAACTGATTGTCCGTCAACGTCCACACTACGGGGAAGTGTTAACTATCTTTTTGCCCTTAGAAGTCAGTAGCAAGGAAAAATTAGGCGTCTGAAGTCAAACAATTTTAGATTTTGGTTTCTATTTTCAAGCGATCGCTCTTGGTATTTTACGGACTCTGGGCAAATTCACTATAAAAGTAGTCCCTTCATCCACCTTGCTTTTAACATAAATAGCACCACCACAACGCCACAACAATCGCTTGACAATGGTTAAACCCAAGCCAGCACCACCCATATCTTCTGTGATTCCTGAACGTACTCGATAAAAGCAATCAAAGATTTTGGATATTTCGTTTTCATTAATCCCAATGCCTGTGTCACGAAATTCTAATTGCACATAATCGCCTTGAACACGGGCCTTTACCCATACCTGACCACCATTGGGGGTAAACTTAATGCTGTTATGTAACAAATTTATTACTATCTGTCTTAGTCCACCGATGACACACCAAACATCTGGTAATTCATTGGGTAAGTTATAGGCTAGCATAATGCCTTTTTCTTGGGCTACAGGCTGATAGGTACTTACTACCCCAGGTACAATATCTGCAAGGTTTACCAACTCTAAAGCTGTTTTTGCCAAATTATGCTCTAGATCTACCAAATCCAATAATCCTGTAATTAAAGTACTTTGGCGATCGCACTGAGTATTCAGCATCTGTAAATAACGTTGTCGTTGTGGGGGCTTGAGATTCGGTGAATTTAACAACGATAGTGCTGTTTTCATATGTGTTAAAGGCGTACGTAGTTCTTGACACACACTACGTAAATATTCGTCCTTACGTTGCTCGTCGTTTTGTCGCTGATTATTTTGCTGCTGCAACTTGATGATACGTTTATTTGAGATGTAGTGATTAATTTCATTCTGTTGCTGGAGTTGTCGAATCAACAACTGACTCAACAGTGCTGGTTCGGATGCACTGGGGCAAATAAAATTACTAGGTGAAATTAAGGCTGATTCTGGTGCGATCGCCTCCGGCACTGCGCCCCGCGCAATCGCTTGTTTGATACCATCGACAATTGGCTGAATGATTCTGCCTTCATGGGTAGTAATAGCAAGTATTGGCGGTTTTTTCTGGACATTAACCTTTGCCGTTCCTGGGGTTTGGCTTCTTTTAAGTGGTCGATGGGCCAGAATTAAACTACAAAATTGGGGTGACAACACTATGAGAAAGTATTCCCGTTGCAATTGCCTATTTATTGGTAATTGGATGCAGATATGATCAGGGGATGAGGCAGAAAATGCTTGCTTATCTCCTGATTTGCCTATTTTCCCAGTTTGGCAATTATAGATAACACCAGATTCACCCATCGCCGACTGATAACGCGATAATTCTGCGTGCCAAATTTTGCCCGGTGGTAACTTAACCCACAAAGTAGCGGTGATCTGCTGCTCAACTAGTAAGTCTATATGTGACCTTACCAGTGATAAGAGAGTAGCAAGATTGAGGGACAACACTTGAGGTGGTTTATGCACCCCCAAAGCCAGCCGATAAACAGACAGATTCTTACGCTGAGAATCATTCATGAGTCAAGCACAACAAAAACAAGAAAAAATAGTTATGTCATCGATTCTCGCCCTTATCCGTACCTTTTGCACAAAAAGATTCAAAAAAAAATATAAATTATGTATTTGAAAATACGAGTCTTGGTTTTTCCGCCCCTCATCTGATGTCTATAATCACCATCCGGTTGGGTTTTTTGTCTCGAAGACTCATGGCCAGCAACGAAAGCTGAAATACCAAGTTATCTCAATCCACTTTCAGAGATTCTGGAAATATCCACTTGTTATTTTTATGACAAAATCATGAAAAACCCTACCTCAAAAGGTGGATCAAAGGAAGTATCCTCAACGTATAATGTTGATTTTTATACGGAGATTTCCTTTATTTGTGAGGCTTAAAAAGCAACCTGTGTGATAAATTTCGACTTCATTTATCCGATGTCATTTAAAAATAATTTACTTTCAGTATTTTTCTGTTTTGATAATATAGCAATCACATTCTGGGGTGTGATTTACCCAAACTGTATTATTACCATCAAACAAAGGAATTTCCACTTGCCACCATGTCTTCCCACGGAGGCGACGATACCAGGAATAGTTAGAAAAAGTTAAATCTAACAGTTGCATGACTCTATAATTTTGTAGCGCAGTGAATTACAAGAAAACTGACTATATACTATTTCAACTTATGGATAGTTAGTTATAGTAGAAGTACTGATAATTTAAACATAAACAGATGCATAGAGACTGCTCTATCCTATAAATTACAGCACACTGAGTTATAAAAATACACATATATTGATTAATACTTTGCTATTACTCTTATCAAATAAAAATTAGAACCCTTGCTATTGATAGATTTTGATGAATCTAGGCATAAAATGGGGCGCTAATGCATGGAGATATTGCCCAAATTTTTAGAATGATAATTAATTGAGCTAGTAGAAACACAAGTGTTGCATCTCCACTAGCAAAATTAACCAGGTTTTAATTGGGGATATTCAGTTTTTCTTGTAAAGCATCTCTTGCGTGTTCTCGGTCGTCAAAATGAATTTTTTCAGTGCCGAGAATTTGGTAATCTTCGTGACCCTTTCCAGCTAATAAAACCCCATCACCTGGTTTTGCTTGTAAAATGGCAGTCCGAATAGCTGTGGCGCGATCGCAAATCACCGTGGGTTGGATATTATCAGGTATTCCTGACAAAACATCTTGCAAAATTCGTTCTGGGTCTTCGGTGCGGGGATTATCCGAAGTCACCACAGCCACGTCAGCTAAATCAGCAGCGATTTTACCCATTTTTGGGCGCTTAGTGCGATCGCGATCGCCTCCACAGCCAAACACGCAAATCATCTTCCCAGGAATAAACGGCCGTGCAGCTTTGAGTAAATTTTCCAAACTATCTGGTGTGTGGGCATAATCGACAATCACACTGATATCTTGGTCGGGGCTAATTTGTACTCGTTCCATGCGTCCGGGAACCCCAGGAAACTCAGATATGGCTGTAGCCACCAACTGTAAATCTAGCCCCAAGTGTAAAACTGCACCCACAGCCGCCAAGAGATTTTCTAAATTGTATTGTCCCACCAGAGGTGAACGAAAAGCCACTTCACCTTTTGGTGTATGCAACATACCGCTGACACCATTGGGTTCATAACTTAAATTACTCATCCATAAATCAGCGTTGCGATCGTTGACACTGTAACTCCAAACGCGTTCTGGACTTAAGGATGCAATCAAGCGCTGACCATAAGCATCATCAGCATTAATTATCGCCCGACCCTTGAGATAATCAGGACTAAACAACAACGCCTTGGCGGCAAAATAATCCTCCATATCGCTGTGATAATCCAGGTGGTCTTGAGTAAGATTACTGAAAACACCCACTTCAAAAGTACAACCCAACACCCGACCTTGTGCCAAAGCATGAGAACTAACTTCCATCACTCCGAACTCACAACCAGCATCTACAGCTGCGGCTAACTGCTGTTGGAGTTCCACCGCAAAGGGAGTAGTGTGAATAGCCGTTTCCTCAAAACCAGGCCAACGTGTGTAGAGAGTTCCCATCAAAGCCGTCGGCAAATTTACCTGACTCAGCAGAAACTCAATTAAGTGAGTAGTCGTAGTTTTGCCATTAGTACCAGTCACACCAACCAACTTCAATTTTTGACCAGGATAGCCGTAAAAAGCCCCTGCTAACTGGGCGCAGGCTTTAGTCATATCCGCCGCACTCATGACAACAGCCTCATTCGTAGGGGGATTTTTTTGTAGCGCTTCCACAGAAACAACTGACGCCACAGCCCCCGATGCGATCGCACTGGGCCAAAAATCTCCACCATCTACCCGCGTACCAGGCATCCCAATAAACAAATCACCCAGACTACAAGCATGGGAATTGGTCTTCAGACCCTGAATTTCCACATCAGGCACACCCGAACAGTCAACATTATCTAACGCAGCTAATAATTCCCGCAATTTCATGTAGTGAACCTCATCACACAATTCTCTTGCGCTTATTCTGCATTATTTTTTCCTAATTGGTTAAATACTTAGCCAACATTTGCGCCAACTGCTGCACACTAGCACGAGGAGAAGGACGCGGTAAACGCTCCTCAATCACCTCATTCTCTGTGTCCTCAGAGCCTTTGTGGTTTGCTAAATAAAGCACAGGCACTTCATACTGATACGCCAAAAACCAATCTTCACGAGTCGTAATATCCCGAACTTCCAACTCAAAACTGAGATTGGTGATTTGTTCTAACTTCTCCTGCAAACCTTCACACAAATGACATCCCGGCTTGCTGTATAAAATTAATTGCATCTTCTCAATCAATTGATAGCTTACTTATTCTCGATCACAATAGAGATAAACCCACTGTAAGGAATATGAATTAAATAACATGCAAGTCTAGTTTTTGACCTCACCCCGTCTTTGACTTGCGTCAAAGTCTCCCCTCTCCTTACCAAGGAGAGGGGTTGGGGGTGAGGTTCTGTATTTTATTAAATCCACATTCCTAAGCTACGCTCATGCCATGACTCAACTTAAACCTCAACTTACCCTACAAGAATTTCTGGCCATACCTTTGGATGACATCACATACGAATTAGTTAATGGAGAAGCAAAACCCAAAATGGCACCAAAAAGATTCCATTCACGATTAACCCTTACTATTAGTCAATTTCTTGTACTGTGGGCGCAAAATCGTGGCGAAGTTGGTATCGAATGGGCAATAACTTTAAAACGCCAAGGCCGTGATTGGGTTCCCGTGCCAGACTTACTTTATATCTCTTACTCTCGCCTTTCCAGTGATGTCATAGAAGATGAACCTTGTCCCATACCGCCAGACTTAGCCATTGAAATTATCTCACCTGACCAAAGCTTTGGACAAATGAGCGCTAAAGCCACAGATTACCTAGATGCGGGGGTGATACGAGTTTGGGTTGTGGATGCAAAAGCGAAAACTGTGACAGTTTTTTATCCTGACACCAGACCGCAAACAAAAACTGGAGGAGATAGTTTAGCAGATTCTCTCTTGCCAGAGTTGCAAATTACACCAGAACAAATTTTCCAACAAGCGGGTATTCCATAATCTAAAATTGGCATTAAGTAGTTGTTGCACCCAGATGTAGGGCATAGAGATTTGCATATACTCCTTGTTGATGAATCAGTTCTGCATGAGTACCTTGTTCAACCACTTGTCCTTGCTGAATCACCAACACCTGATCGGCTTGGGTAACTGTACTTAGTCTATGAGCAATAACAAAGCTAGTACGATTTTTGAGCAAACGAGCGATCGCTTCTTGTACTAGTAATTCTGTTCTGGTATCAATACTACTAGTTGCTTCATCGAGAATCAGAATCCGAGGATTAATCAATACTGCACGAGCAATACTCACCAGTTGTCGCTGTCCTTGACTCAGAGGCGCACCCCTTTCCCCTAATTGAGTGGCGTATCCCTGTGGCAGTGAGGTAATAAAATCATGTACATTAGCCAGTTGTGCCGCCGCTTCAATTTCGGCTTGGGTAGCATCAGGCGCGCCAAAAGCAATATTTTCCGCCACAGTACCGCTAAACAAAATATTATCTTGCAGCACAATACCAATTTGACGGCGCAAGCTAGCTTGAGTCACACTTCTTACATCAATACCATCTATTTTTATTGCCCCGCTAGATACATCATAGAAGCGTAAAATCAAATTAATAATTGTACTTTTTCCCGATCCCGTTGCTCCTACTAAAGCCACCATTTGTCCTGGATAAGCGTGTAAGTTCACTTGTTTGAGAACAAGTTGATTGGGCTTATAGCCAAAATTGACGTTGTTAAATGTAACTTCCCCTTGAATCGGTGGCATTTGTGTCGCATCAGGCGCATCGTTGAGGTGGGAGGTTTCATCTAAAAGGAGAAATATGCGCTCTAAACCAGCAAAGGCTGACTGGGATTGAGTATAAAACTGACTGAGAATCTGAATAGGTCGAAAGAACAACTGAATATAAAGTAAAAAAGATGTAACTACACCCACCGTAGCTGCTCCCGTAACGGCGAGATAGCCACCATAAGCCAGCACGCCGCCAGTGGTTAAGGTGTTGAGAAAATCGATTGACGGCAAAAATGCCGAGGTAATGGCCACAGCCTCGACATTAGCATCACGATTGGCAGCATTGAGAATATCAAATTCTTCAATGTTCATTTGTACACGATTAAATGCTTGTGCTTCCCGCACACTCCCAATGTCTTCTTCTAATTTGGCGGATAACTCCCCAATGGTTTGTCGTGTAACCCGAAATCTCGCTCTCGCCCAACGCGCAAACAAGCTGGTGATGACAATCATTAAGGGTATAACTAAGTTACTTAACAAGCCAAGTTGTAAATTAATGGCCAGCATGGCTATGACAATACCCACCAAACTGAAAGTATTACCCAGCATTTGGGGAATTGTTTGTCCAAAGGCTTGATTCACCGTATTCACATCATTGAGCAGGCGACTCATTAAATCACCGGCTTCACTGCGGTCAAAAAAGCTGAGTGGTAAACTTTGGATTTTAGTAAAAATATCTTGGCGTAATTGTGCTAAAACTCGTTGTACAATCCAGCCCACGCGGATAATTTGCCCCCGGATTGCCCAGATACCGATGAAGTAAATTAGCGCCAGTAATCCCAATAATAGTAGCAGTCCAGATAGATTACCTGGGGCAATTAGGTTATCAACTGACCAACCCAGCAAAAACGGCCCGATGGCTTGGGTAGCAGCACCGACCATGACTAATGAGATAGCAAAGGGAATTTCTTTTTTATAGGGTCGCAGATATTGTAACAAGCGCCCCAGAGTCGAGAGTTGGTGACTCGGTGTTTGCTCAGATGCAACGATGGGAACTGTGCCTCTCATATGATTTTGGATGTGAGATTTTAAATTTTCGATGGGAAATTAGGTTCTGCGAATCCATCTAGATTGGGGGTTTTTATTACTTGAGATTCCAGAATTACACCATACAAAGGACTGGTTTGCATTAATTCTTCATGGGTTCCTTGGGCGATTAATCGACCTTTATCAAGGAGAAAAATTCGGTCGGCGGTTTTGACAGTGCTAATACGTTGAGCCACCACAAAGGTTGTACAAGCTTTGCGATACATCAAGTCATCCAACGCGGCTTGAATTTCGGCAGCGGTTTTGGCATCTACGGCTGAGGTACTATCATCCAAAATTAAAATACTGTAATCGGTGAGTAAGGTACGGGCGATCGCAATTCTTTGTTTCTGTCCACCAGATAAACCTACGCCTCGTTCCCCAACAATGGTTTCGTAGCCATCGGGTAAGCTATTAATAAAATCGTGAATTTGTGCAGTTTTCGCCGCTTCTATAACTGCTTCTAGACTGGCATTCGGTTCGGCATAGGCGATATTTTCCCGAATAGTACCAGAAAACAGAGTGGTTTCCTGAAAGACAATGCCAATTCTCGACCTGAGACTTTTAAGGGTAAAATCCCTGATATCTCGGCCATCAATGCGAACCGCCCCGTGGGTGACATCGTAAAAGCGGGGAATCAAATTCATGATGGTGCTTTTTCCTGAAGCTGTCATGCCTAAAACGGCGATTAATTCATTGGGTTTCGTTTCAAAGGAAACTCTAGTTAAAGCTTCAGTTGTGGCTCCTGGATAGCGAAAACAAACGTTCTCAAATGTGATTCTGCCACCACAGGTTCTAAATGGGATAGCATTGGGGCGATCGCGGATTTCCACTTCAGCATCGACAATTTCATAAACCCGTTCCGCAGAAGCTATGGCTTGGGCGATGGAAGGGGCGGCAAATCCAATTAATAATATTGGTTGCAAAATTAAGGTGAGATAGGAATTAAATGCTACTAGTTCACCAATGGAGAAGGTACCACCTATTACCTGTGCGCCGCCAAAGGCAAACACTGCCAACGTGACCAAATTACTCAGCAAAAAAATAAACGGGAAGGTATTGCGGATAGCCTGAATCGTTTTCATGTTGGCTTTAATCAGGCTATCGTTAAGGTTCGTGTAACGTGTAGTTTCCACTGGTTCCCGCACAAAAGCTTTGACTACCCTGACCCCTAATAAGTTTTCTTGCAATACGGCATTAAGTTCACTGAGTCGTTCTTGTATCTGCCCAAATAACGTAGTATTGCGGATGAGAAATTGTGCCATCAACCATGCAGTCATTGGTACTACTGTCAGTGAAATCAGCGCCAGTTGCCAGTTCATCACCAGCAAAACTATGGCGACAGTAACTAAAGTTACAACTCCACTGATGACTTGAATCAAGCTCGTACCCACAAATGTGCGAATCTGCTCAATATCACTAGTTACACGGGTAAGTAATTGTGAAGTCTGTGATTGGTCATGATAGCTAAAACTGAGATGTTGAATTTTACTGAAAATCTGGTTACGCAGTTGATAGGCTACACCTTGAGACGCCGTTTCTGCTAAATAACTTTGCCCAAAGTTAAATAAACCACGGGCGATCGCCGCTACTACCAACCAAGCAGCGCTGTAGAATACAATTTGTAAGTTTTTATTGACAATACCTTGATCTATTCCCCAGCGAAACAATTGGGGAGTCAGTGCATTAGCCGCTGTTAAAAGCAAAAGGCTAACTAATGCTCCCATCGAAGTCCATCGGTAAGTGCTTAAACTTCCTAGTACCCGCTGAATTGGCTGCATCGAGGAAGTTTCCTGGAGATCTGGTGGCTGAACCAATCGAATCACTCCTGTGTCTTGGAAAAATGATCACCCACTTATAGATTAATGTTTTGTGTTGACTAGTGAATCTTTCGGTATCAAGATTAAGTAAATTCACTTTTTGTTTTCCACCAGTCTGAGTCAATTGAATGTATAATTTTTACGTAAAATTTCACTGAAGCGAGATAATTTAGATTTCGCAAATTTAACTTTATATCTCAAATGGGTGTAAGGCGATGATTTCTCAAGATTATGACTCAATTAATGCTGTAGATGAACTATTAAGAAAAATTAGAATCAAAGAAAATCAATTAAAAATTGCCCAAACATCTAATATGATTTATGCATCTGAAGTATTAAAGCAACAAATATTAGAGTTACAGCATCAACTATCAGGATCACACGACCCTGAACTACACGCATTAATGAGTTTATGGGACAATTAAAAATTTAAATTAATCAACTCAATTCAGTTTTGATAATAAAAATCTGCCCGTTGGCATGATATTATTTCCAACCGTCCCCATGACCCTAAACTTATGTGCAAAGGGGTATGGTTCATTTTCAGTTGGCTAATATCAATGAATCTATTGCTGATTTTGATATGGCAGAAAAACTCGAACCAGCTTGAACACGATACCAAGTTTTACCTTACCAAACTAAATAGAAGCCCCAAGCCAACCAAAACCAAAACCCCACTCATAATTAAGCAGGGTTTTGTAAAGATTTGTGTACTAAAATGAGCAATTTTAATTTCTAGTTATAGCTAGAAAAAATTCATGATGGCAATGATGCTGACACTGGTCAACATGATTAAAGCACCCATAGCCATAGATACACCAAGTTGGTTGGGAAGTTTTGAGTTATTCATTTTTAATAAAATCCTTGTTTTTTATGATTTTATAAGATTATCAGTTACCGTATAAATATCTATAAAAGTACGGTAAAACTTAAAATAGCGTAAAGTATCTTAGTAAATATGCTAGTACTTATTCATAAATTGGGGTTAAATATTTAGAGGCTAGAGGCGATTAGGTTAGTTTTAGATTCTTAGCTGTGGGATTTTTTGGTAATAAAGAGTTAGGGCTAGGAACTTCCAGAAATTAAATTATCCAATTTACTGGGATGCAAGGTTGTCTTTCTCCCCCCTGCTCCCTGCTCCCCTGCTCCCCTGCTTACCCAGTGATTGGACATTTATTTAGTTTGAAGTCCTCTATTACCTCACCATCCCAAAATTACGTTATCGTGGCGTAAGTCTTAAGTATGTTAGATCTGAGCCAGCATGATTAAAATCCTTCACTTATCTGACATCCATATGGGAAGCGGTTTCTCCCACGGACGCATGAATCCAGCCACAGGTTTAAATACACGCTTAGAAGATTTTGTCAATACCTTGTCTCGATGTATTGACCGGGCGTTAACAGATCCAGTGGATTTAGTAATCTTCGGTGGTGATGCTTTCCCAGATGCTACCCCACCGCCATATGTGCAAGAAGCTTTTGCCAGTCAGTTTCGACGGCTAGTTGATGCAGATATCCCTACAGTGCTATTGGTAGGGAACCATGACCAACATTCCCAAGGAATGGGAGGCGCAAGTTTAAATATTTACCGCACCTTGGGAGTTAGGGGTTTTGTTGTAGGTGATACGTTAACCACGCACAACATCAATACTCGCAATGGTAAGGTGCAAGTAATTACCCTCCCTTGGCTTACCCGTTCAACTTTGATGACTCGTCAGGAAACTGAAAGTTTGTCTTTAGCGGAAGTCAATCAACTGTTAACCGATCGCCTACAAGTTGTTTTAGAAGGAGAAATTCGCCGTCTTGATCCTGATGTACCAACTGTGCTTTTGGCGCATTTGATGGCTGATAATGCAACTTTAGGAGCCGAACGCTTTTTAGCTGTGGGTAAAGGGTTTACTCTACCTTTGTCTTTGCTGATTCGGCCTTGTTTTGATTATGTAGCGTTAGGACATGTGCATCGCCACCAAAATTTAAATAAATCTAATAACCCGCCTGTAATTTATCCCGGAAGTATTGAACGGGTGGATTTTAGCGAGGAAAAAGAAGACAAGGGCTATGTGATCATCGAACTGGCGAGGGGTAGTGCTAATTGGGAATTTTGTCCTTTAGAGGTGCGGGTGTTTCGGACAATTGATGTGGATGTTTCTAAAACAGATGAGCCGCAAGCTGTTTTAATGAAGGCGATCGCTAAACATAATCTTGAAGATGCGGTGGTACGGTTAATTTATAAACTGCGATCAGAACAAATGGATACGATTGATACTGCTGCTATCCATGCTGCTTTAAGTCCAGCGCACAACTATACTATTCAAGCAGAATTAGTGAGTCAGTTGGCTCGGCCACGTATTCCTGAGTTGACTGCTAGTAGTAGTATTGATCCTCGCACGGCTTTGCAAACTTATTTAAATAATCGGGAAGATTTGCGGGATATTGCTGGCTTGATGTTGGAGGCAGCGGAAAAGTTACTCGCTGATGAGGTGGCGGTGGGGTTGGAAGGTTTTTGATAGAGGATTATATCTCACGCAAAGTCAAGCCAGTGCGTTGGGCGGGTTCCCCGACTTGTAGCAACTGGCGCGCTAAGGAGCGCAGAAAGGCGCAAACCTTATTCTTTGAATGTTTTGCTGATGCGATCGCTTGTAAATTCTAGGTGGGCTATGGTGTAAATATCAAGTTGTTCTCGAAATTGTTGAAGTTGGGCATCGATGGCTTTTTGCAGTTGGTGCAATTGGTACCAAGCAAGGGTTTGACTATCGTTGGTTGTATCTGTGGGATGCTTGATAATTTCTAGCAAAATGTCTAAATGTTCTTGTTGCAATGAACGGCGGAGACTAGAAATTAATTTTGGTGTATCTGGGGTTATAACTTCTGTCCAGATGCTTTGTTGTAGGGTGTCGAATAATTCTGGCATAGAGAGTGCTTGTCCAGGTTGGCTTTTAAATTCTATATCTCTTAACCGATTTAGGCGATCGCTGTCTAGTAATGAATGTAATATTTGGCTTTGAAATCTGATAATTCTTTCGTGAATGGGATAATCTAGACGGTTCTGGGGAACTAAGCTACCCCAATGTTGCCAACGGGATGGTGCTAGTTGATTTAGTAATTGCGATGAAAAATTAAAAGCATCTTCGGCAAACACATACTCTTGTAATTTGGCTAATGCTTGACGTTGTTCCGCCAGGGTAACAGGTACAAATGCCCATGAAGGATCATCACTGACATGCAAACGTTGAAATGATTGTCCGCCAATATATTGAACAATCAAGTTAGCGTTACGAAAATAATATTTGAGTATTTTATTAAATAAGTCGCGCAGGTGGCTATAACTTTCTCCTGGTGGGAGATAATGCTGATCAAGCTTTTGCCACATTACACGGGCATTATCCATTTGCCATTGGGAATACAGCAAGACATCGCTACTCATATCCCAAAGATTTGCTAAAGGATTAATATCCCAAATATCTTCATCCGTGGCATAAGATAATTCGGGTTGAGGCGAGGCTAAGGCGATTTGTTCTAAAAAGCTTTTTTCTATTTCTAGATTTGAGTTGGGTTTATAACCATACATAATCGCCCATTCATCATAAGGGCCAATAATCTCTGGAAAATAATCGCCTTGCTGGATTCCCTGTGGTGCTATATTCACGGGTAAATAGTCCATGACTGAACTTACTAACCCTTTGGTGTGGGTAATTTGCGGATTATTTAAATCTGCGGGTGCTAACATACTGCTGCCATGAAAGTTGTGACGTAAACCGAGGGTATGTCCGACTTCATGGGCAATCAAGGAACGTAAATATTGATGTATATACTCCTGCATGACTTCACTACTCGGTGTAGTGTTTTGCAAAAGTGATAATGCTAGCGCTCCCATTGCTGCTTGTTCTGTAGACTCCATGCCATAGCAAATTTCACTGTCTGCTAGTAAATTTTGTCTGTCTTTTGCAGATATAGAACTGTGACACTGGTTTGTCGGTGTATGTGTTTCCATCATGGCATGATATTCATGCTGAATTGAGCGCACCATATTGGCATCGACGATGATATCTGCATCCAATATTTCCCCAGTGAAGGGGTTGACGCGCATTGGCCCTCTCGCAAAACCTGCATCCACAGAATTAAACCACCGAATAGTGTTGTAGCGGATATCTGCGGGTTGCCAATCAGCATCATCTGGCATTTGTCGCACTTCGATGGCATTTTGGAATCCTGCTTTTTCAAATGCTTGATTCCACATCAAAACGCCTTCACGAATGGCATCACGGTACGATAAAGGTACAGCATTTTCAATCCAAAATACTATCGGCTTTTTGGGTGGAGACAAAGGTGCATCAGGGTTGGATGGTTCTAGATGCCACCGATTAATATATCTGACAAATAATTCTGGAGCGTTGTGATCAGCAAAATTTTGGAAGGCGGTAATAAAATATCCTACTCGGTCATCGGCAAGTCGAGGAATATAATTATTGTTTTCTCTCAGTAGGGAAAAGCTGTAGTGTACTTTTAGACTCAGTGACCGACTATCAGGTAAGGTAATTAAATGTGCTGGATCTTGTGAGGAAAAACCGTAAATTGCATCAATTTCTAGATTCTCTGCAAAGCTGTTAATACCACCAAAATATGACTTGCTATTATCTAGGCGGTAATCAGCCTGCAATGAGTATTTTAATAAAGGTGTTAATCCGGGAAAATCCTGCATGAGCAGATGATCCAGATCAATAATCATATTTTGATTGTCAGGATTAACTCTCTCTATTGGTAGCGAAAATAGCACAGAATCGCTAAATGAACGCTCAAGCGATCGCTGTTCTGGTTCACTAGGTTGTGTACGAAATTTTACATTACGCACCACAAAGTGCAAATTATGATTGACTCGCCGGAAGTAAAAAAGAAAATCATTCAGTGGTAGTCCACTATAAATACCACTTTCCCCAATACCAGATTCTAAGGTTACCGTAGCCAAGTAGTTTTGATTCAGTTGCTCTGGTTTAATTTCTAAGTAAACCTTGCCTGATTCCTCACTGCTATAAAGTGTGAACAGTCCCTCTAGTTTATCTGTAGCTTTAATCACCTCACGCCATCGAGAAAAATCTTCCTTTCTCTGTCTGCCAAAGTTCTCAATTTCTGCAATTACGTTGAATTGCTGCACATCAGGAGCAGTAAGCTGGCTGGCTACTGCGTAATCAAAATTTAGTATTAAATTAGACAATAATACTACTAAGATGACTAACTTCGTGATCCAATATTTCATCCTTTAGAGCAGGCTTTGCCGTGAGCGTCAGCCGGAGGGGAATGGGGAACAGAAAAACCAGAGGTAACTACTTACCTGTGAGAGTTTCCGAGTAATTTTTCATTTATAAGATAAAATTGGGCAGACGACAATATTTATCTCTTTAGATAGATGTTAATCCAGGATAAACACTTTTTTTGTACTGTATCTGTATTTAAGACTACGTTTAGTGGCGATCGCTTCAAAGTGAACAAGAAACTCTCATAATTAAAATTCGGCAATGATTGTAGTAGCTCACAAAATTAACTGTAAAAATAGCAAATTTAGCAGTTTATCAATTAGATAATTTAGATGCTAAGTAGAATGGTGTAAATAATTAAAGGTTTGTAGTGAGGACTTTAGTCCTCTAATAAGGACTGAAGTCCTTACTACGAAACAAATGCAATTTTTTTTACATTACTTCACATAGTTTGTTTTTTTCAAGTCGTTCTACTTAATTGCCACATTACCATCCCAATACTCTGCTAATATTTAGTTGTTTTCCAAAGTATAAATTTTGCCATCTTACATTATGAAACTGCTCTAGGTTTACCTGGGGCGGTTTTCAATATACTCTTTCAAACTCGATTTATTCCGTTTCAGCAAGCTTTTAATGATATGCTGTTATTCCCTACAACTGACCGTATTTCCGCAAATTTGCCTCTATTTGAGATTTAATTGTATTTACTAAACGTCCACGTTTCATAAACCAGAGAAAATTAAGCACATTACGGGTGAATCCGTCATTAATGGATAAATTAATCAGGCGCGGGATAATCACCTGCATTCGTTTTTCAATTTGTTGTTCTAGAACTCTTAAATTGTCGTGACGATATTGAGGCCAAGGTGGTAAATTAATTACCTTTGTAGCTGAACCAACAAGAGGAATTATTGGCAAAAAAATATCTGTTTCCCCTGCTTTTTGCACTTGCCATTGGGGATTATTTTTCAGTGATTCAGACCAAGAATTAAATAATGGATTATCAGCAGATAACACAAAATGCTTCTGTAAAAATCTTTGACAATTACGACGACCAAGTATATAATCATGATGTCGAAATTCCCGTGAAAGAAAACCGCCAAAGGCATTAACGCTACCACACGCTAACGGTTTGTCAACAGGCCGATCACTGCGTTCTGGAGCTATTAAAAAGCGGCTATAAATATCTTCCTCCATCGCTAAAACTAACTCATCAGGCTTGAATCTTACTTGGTTAACCAAACTCCTAAACATCCGCGACACTAAGCCGAGTAGATGATTGTCGGGATTAACTGCATTCACATCATTGGGAAATGGATCTATCAACAAAGTTGCGCGTTTTGCTTGCCGTGCATCCTGCGGATTACGTTGTTCATTACCTCTGAGTGCAGCACGAACAAGTTCTATGGGTTCATTGCTAATAATGCCGCCATCCACACTTGTAAACTTATAAGGGACTTCACTAACTAAATCTTTTTTAGGAATGATGGTGCGAAAACCAGACTTGGAAGGTTGATTTGCATCCCCACCACAAAGCAGCATTTCCCACAGACGATTATCGTAATAATTAATACTATCTCTTTCTAGTTCTTGAGGAGCTAACCCGATGGGAAAGGCACTACTGGCTAATGCAGCATTAATCAGTAATTGCCAATTATCAGTGTCACTTTTATCGGGATTGAGAGCGATCGCACCGTTTGCTGTTGTCCGATTCTGCCCTATAGTAAAGTGCATAAAATCGGCATGTTTAATCATCAGATGTCCTGGAATGTTGGCGTTGGCTGTTTGCGCCTGAATTACATAAGGAACACCACGCAGGTTGGTAACACACAAATAAATCTGTAAAGGATCGGCAATGTAAGGTCTTGGCGCACGCAGAGGTTCCCGCTTGAGAACGTCTTGAGCAATATCTTTCAAAATGGTGGAATCGAGAAATGACAACACTGGGGATTGGGGATTTTCCAAATCATGTGCTTTTAAAAAATGAGAAATATCAATTCTTTGTACCCAACTTGTATATAGTTGATTCTTGACTGATTGACTTTTTGGATCTTCAATTACAGGAACCATTTCACCATACAATGAAGATGCCGTCAGAGAAGCGACAATCGCACCAGCTGATGCTCCCGACATAGCTTTAATTAAAACATCATGTGGGGGAATTTCCCATTGGGCAAAATCATCACCATACTGCTGCTGCTGTGAATTTTTTTGCAGATACCACTGATCTAATGCTTCAAATAAAAAGTCAATGACACCAGAGGTATAAGCACCAGCAGAGACAGCGCCAGCCATGACTAAACCAATCTCAAAAGGTGGGTGTTTTTCTGCCATTTTTTTGTTCCTTAAAGAACGCAAAGTACATAAAGATATGAAATATAGAGAGTTTAGCTTTACTTTATAAAGCAACTGGATGAGTGGCCGCGTGTTGCAAAATTACATCGCTAGCTTTTTCACTAATCATGTATATGGAGGTCACTATAAAAAAGCCAGGAATGAAAGGAAATACTGATGCATCTACCACACGTAAATTTTGTGTGCCGTATACGCGAAATTCGCTATCTAGAACTGCCATTTTGTCTTCAGGGCGACCAATTTTACAAGTACCGCAAGCATGATGTCCCCAGGCTTCATCTTTGATAAACTGCTTAATTTTTTGCGGTTCATCTATACTTTTTCCTGGGAGCATTTCTGATTTTTTAAACAAGCGAGTACGTTGGGTCATGCGTCTGACAAATTCTACGCCTTCGACTACAGATAATAAGTCTTCTTCATTAATATCATTTCCTTCATCAAAGTAGCGAAAATTGATTTCTGGTACATCTTGCGGATCTGCACTTTTCAAGGTGACTGTACCAGCGGTATTGTTGGTATGGGCTTTCAGTACTGCCCAAGTAAATAAGTTTTTATTGGTGGCAATTTCTTCAGAATATTTGAGAAAATAACCTTTAAAGTAAGCAGGTAAACCAAAAATAAATAAGTCTGGTTCTGGTCGTTCGCGGTGTGATTTTTTGATAATACCTAATACCGCGCCATTAGTAGTGTAGACACCTGTTTTAGAACGATTCCATTCTAATAAACAAGAATCAGTAATTTGCTGCTCTGGTTGGGGTTCTGTGAATGTACAATTATCCAGAATGGTAAAGTTTTCATTCATTTCATTGACTACACCCACTTCGTAACGATCTTGTAAATTTGCACCCACCCCAGGTAAATCTACCCGCACTTCTATTCCTAACTGTGATAATTCTTCTTTGGGGCCAATTCCCGATAACTTAAGTAATTGAGGAGTATTGAAAGCACCCCCAGCGAGGATGATTTCTCTTTTTACCGGAACTGTGTGTTTAACTTGAGAGTTATCAGTTTGATTTGCTCTCGGGTCAGCACGATAGAGGTGTTTACCTTCAAGATACTCCACTGCGATCGCCTGATTTTGCTCATCCAGAACTACCTTAGTCACCAAAGCATGAGTTTTGACAATTAATCGGTCAGGATACTGGCGTTCGACTTCGCGGATATATTCTCGCGTTCCCGTCCGCTTACCGTCTTTCACAGCTAGTGGTACAGAAAACACACCTTGACCACTACTTTTGACAACTCGCCAATCATTGGGGTCTAACAGTTGGTCGATGAACTCTAAAGGATCACCCTGTCCTAATTTGACTAAATTTAAAACATTAGCCAAAAAACTCTTGAAAACTACCTTAATAATTTGCAGTAAACTTTTACCTTGTTCCCCCAAAGCTTGCAAAGCCGATTTTAAAATCACTTTTAAGAGTTGGCGATCGCGCACTACTAACTTGGGATCTGCTAAATTAGTTGTCAGCCAACCATCAAAGCCGTGCCTACTCGGATTACCATTGGGATTAATCGGGCGGTCAAGATAATTACAGCGTTCCAACTTTTCAAAATATTTCCGCATATGATCGCTGTTCCAGGAAGCATCCCCGGTAATTTCCGCGATTTTGTCCCAGTCACTATTGTGGGGATACACCGTAATCATGGCATTGTGAGCCGTACATCCCCCCAGAGTCCCCGCCCGTGGATACAAAATTCCTTGATGCTCCGGGCTAAACTTAGAATCACGCCGTTGCTGTGTCTCATCAGAATAGTGTTTGACAAAGAAATCCCAACGTAAATCTTCGTCTTCTGTGGCTCGTGCGTGCAATGCTGGTACTGAGTAAGTGTAACGTTCCTTGTCTTGAGTTTCTCCCTCATCACGCAAAGGATCACCACCTGCTTCCAACAATAAAACCTTATAACCTGCTTTAGCTAAATTTGCCGCTAAAGGGCCACCACCAGCACCCGAACCAACAACAATATAATCATACTCAGCTTCTTTATTATTCATTCTCTGTGTCCTCTGTGACTCTGTGGTTTTTTGAAGAAAATTCTTTCATTTTGTGAGGTACAACAAAAAAGAATTAACTGCCGATAGAATAAGATGAACCCAGATAAACGCCGATGAATTTGTACCTCTGTAGATTAAGAAATGATATATAGTAGGATTCCTATTTGATTGATGAACAGCCTTAGTACAAAATCAAAAAGTTTTCCCCACTCCCTACTCCCTACTCCCCACTCCCCACTCCCTGCTATATTAACGATTACGAAAACGCTGATGTCTAAAAAATAGCTGACTATCACCGTAAAATGAAGAGACAAATTCCGATGTAGTTTCAATATGTCCAATTAATTGCGATCGCTCACGAATTTCCCCTTGACTCAACTTATTATCTGCAACTTCTTCCGGTTTCACTCCATAAACAGAATATAAAACTGTGCCACTAGAAATTGTTGCTAAGTCGGTTCTAAAATCATGGGGAGGACTTTCAGGAAACTGCAAATCAGGATGAGGAACCAGAAAAATCTGCGCCGGGTAATAAGCCTGACCTTCTGGTTGTCCCTGCTGGTTTATTTCTCCTAACTGCTCTAAATAAAGCTTTGTCGGATACCGCGTCACGCGACTAAAAATTAAGTTGATAATAACAGGGCCAAAACTCTTCACCACTGGCACTATATTAGATAGTTCATTGGCAAAAAAATTATAATTTTGCTCTTGCCCCACTAAAGATACTAAAGCAGAAAAATTAGCTGATGGTTTAGCATCGACAAATAACTTCATAGCCAGACCTGGTGCAAAACCTCGGTCGGCTGGATCTCCTGTTACAGATAAGCGTAAAAGTCCATAATCTGCTTTTTTAAACAATCCTGTAAATGGTGTATTATTTGTCGGAATAAACTTAAGTTTTGCCACACTACCATGAGCATGAATCGCCTTTTTCCAATTAATAGGTACTTCATCTTCTTGACGATCCATTTTCGCTTTCAGCGCAGTCAAAAATAAACCAATAATATCAATTTTTTTTAGGGGAGGAAGTTGCTCATAGCGAGATTTGAGGATTCTTTCATTCCATAAATAATCTTGTTTTTTTTCGGCTGACCATGATTGATAATCTTCGGGTAAGACACCCAAATCTTGGGCATGATACCAAAATTGCTGAATCTCTGCTAAATGTTGCATACTATCCTCCCTGATGACAATTTTGGATTTTAGATTTTGGATTTTGGATTAATTCCACACATCAATCTTTTCATCTCCTTAAGAATCTAACTTTTCACGATATCTGGAAAACCTCTCTCTAAATCTCTCTCCTGCGAGGAGAGAGACTTTGAATTAGAGACTTGAAATTTCTGATTTGGAAGTTAGATTTTCCGTGAAATTTTCCACATGACGTGAAAAGTCAGCCTTAAGAATAGCGAACGATATTCCGTAATTTGTGCGTAAGTCCTAATAAATGTGAAAAACAAAAAAACTCTTCCACTACTCCCTACTCTCCACTCCCCACTCCCCACTCCCTACCGCAGTCTTGTTAACGTACCTTTCTCCAAGGGGCAAAACCATTACTCACACCAAGCAAAGCTGGCGCTAACTGCGGATAGTGACGACGGAGAATTGTCAAAATAGTATTGTTGTCAATCCAATCCAAGCCAAATTGAGTGTAAACCTCAGCTGTATAATCCTTCGTAAAGAAGCGATCGCTCTTTAAACGTCGGGATGCCATTAAGATAAACACCCGAAATGCTGTATCACTAAAACCAAAGCCGTCTGGTAGATCTTCAGCAAATAAACCCACCATCAGATCTACACTGTCAATATCGTTGTTATAAACTTCTTTGAGTTCCTTAACCCATTGTGGGTTAGTGGTAATTTCGTCAAAAGATTTGACCTTACCACGACCTAACAATTCCCGGAAGCGATTATAGCGAGGAACGCCTCTTTCTCTATCCCGCAAAATATCAATAGCGGCTAAATCAAAGGCTTTTGTGTCGTCTCCTAACAAATCTCCCGACAGTTGTCGCAAAAAGCGGGGATAGTTATGTAACCGCACAGCACCGGGGTAACTAACACCAAAGGAGTAAAATAAATCCTCCATCTGCATTTCTTCTAGAAATTTGCGAGTGTTCTTACCAGCTACTTCGGGAAATTCTTTGGTATTGATTAACTTACCGTCGCTGACTGCATGAAACTCCAAATCATCGGGAATTAATGGATGCATCCGATATACAGAGACAAATTCTTCGGTGAGATAATAAGGTGCAGCATGATGATCGGTGGCTGAACCAACAATCCCACTCAACAATTCACTATCACCAATTCGTCCCCAGCGTCGTTTAACATCTTGTCCCAGTAACCCCCACCAGTTGGCATTTAAGGCTATGTCTGTAGCTGGATGGGGAAGGATAGCTGGAGTCCATTCGACGGTATGAATTTTCGCCATCAAAGCAGCGTTAATTAGTCGCGCATGGTCGAATAATTCGTCATCTGTCCACTCTGGATATATTTTCTGTAATTGCTCGCAGATATGGTTATGTTCTTTGACAAACAAAGTATGCAACATGCTGAGTCCTATCCACCAAGCACCAGCAAAGCCTACTTGTTCTTCAATGCCATTTTCTGTGGGTAATAAGCCATTGTCACTAACACGTAATTTACCGTCAACATGGGAACGCAGTTTATCAATTGTTTCTTGGTTACTGCCATAAACTTGCGAAGCATCCCACCAGTGAGTCACTTCATTAATAAAACTGGCAGGGTTTTTTGTATCTCCTGTGCGAGTCGTGTCATCTAAAGTTTTCTTAACTGGCATTTCCCCATGTTCTTCTGACCAGGGGTCATCCTTTTCTACCGGAATATCAATTTTTTTATTCGGCTGATTATTACCATGACTGAACCAATCATGAGTCTGAAATTGAATCCAGGAAGCAGCCATCAAATTCAAAATTGTCGCGGGTTGAAATTCATCGCGTGCTAATAAAACTCGGCTGACAGTCCGGGGGTTGGGTGTGAGTAAATCTTTTTCATTTGCTTTGGCATCTTGCAGTGGCACATTGCGCCCAAATCGAGTTCCTGCCATACCCATTTCTGGTTTCTGGAGGTCGTTATAGCTGCCATCTGCTGTGCGTACCTTCAAATGCTTGCCGTCGGGACTAGGAGTAGGCTGGGCTAACTTGCTAGTGTCGGGTAATTGTGCCGTATCGTGGAGGTTGTCTTTACGTAGCTTGCCACGGAATTGAACTAATTTTAAAAGTGCCAGAGGAGTCGGTAGTTTATGCCACGGGATTCCAAACATGACTATATCTCCTGATAATTTTTCTTTTTTCTGTCAATTGGAAAATCAAGGCCATATAAATACGCAATATTCCTTGATTTCATCTATTTCCAAGGAACTAAATTTTGAACTTGAGCTATGTTGTTTCACCACACAGTCACAGCAATCTATTCCGGAAAAATTATGATTTTTAACAAATTGTTACCGCGAGCAAATAAACAACAGCCAACAAATTTCAGTTGCGTTATTAAATTAAATCCGGGAAATATTTAGATAGTAAAGCGATAATTGCATCATGCTATACAATTTAAATTATATCAACCGAATTTGAAGAATTTAATACCTTCTTAAGACACTGTTTGTAAATGAATATGAAGGATTAAATCAACAATTTTTGAGTATTTTTTCCATGAAAATGATTAATCATAATGTCATTAATCATCGATTCGCCAATTACTAGTAACAAAACGTAATCATTATCCTAGGGAGGTTACTGATTTCAACAAGCCCTATGCCTAACAGCAAGCAACAGGTAGTAATAGTCCTTCCCGAATATTGAATCTCCAGTTCTGCGGGGAGAAAAAGCAAAAAACGCCGTCTGAGACTTTGCCCAAAACCGCGTTTTTCCAGAAAATGTATGTGTTTTTTTGACTGCAAGCTGAATACTCATGACTTCTAGTTCTAAGTTAGGCGCTCCACTTAGATGAGATTCAAAAGCCTACTTAGGAATGTGGATTTAATAAAATACAAAACCTCACCCCCAACCCCTCTCCTTGGTAAGGAGAGGGGAGACTTTGACGCAAGTCAAAGGCGGGGTGAGGTCAAAAACTAGACTTGTATGTTATTTAATTCATGTTCCTTAGAGGTTGCTGAAATCTTATGAGCATTTTGCAACCTTGCCCGAATGACCCTCAATTGCTCTTCGTTACTGATGGGGGAACGTGGGGATGGGAGTTCGGTATTAGGCCAGTTGGGTAAATTATTGCAGGGACAAGACAAAGCTGGCATCCCCAAGGTGCGGATAGGTACTGGCATATCACAACGACCACAAGGGGACATTTCCCAAGCAGGGGTTAGCAGTTCGTGAATGGTTTCATGAGTACCTTCTAGGTAGGAATCACCTGTGGGTTGTGAGAGAATCTTTTGCCAACATTCTTCAAATTCTGCACTATAGCGATCGCCTTGTAGCACTGGTTGGGGCAAAAAGCTTTCCTTCCCATTGCTCGTAACCACTTTTTTACCTAACTGAAACCAGTAGGCTAAATACTGTTTAACTTCTTGTTTGGTTGCCATACCACAATTCTAAAGTTTTGCCAGACTATTTTTTTGGTTGAATACCTAATTTTAAATTAAATTTTGGGTGCGGGTAAGGGTGCGCCTAAAACACTGATATTTAAAACATGACCACCAGTCACTAAATAAACAGATTCGCACAACCTACCTAACTGGCGGACTAAAGTACCCAAGCGATCGCGAAACTCCCGGCCTAGAGGATAAGCTGGAACTACGCCCCAACCTGTTTCTTCGGCGACAAATATCATATCAGCAGCCACTAATTGCACTGTCTCCAAGAACTCTGCCAGAGTATTTTTCCAAATATCTTCATCTTGTTCTAAAACATTAGCTACCCAAGTTCCCAAAGAATCAACTACAAGGCAGCTATTAGGCTTGGCATCAGCAAGGGTAGCAGATAATTCCACAGGTACTAACAGTGTCACCCAATCCTGAGGACGGCGTTCTTGGTGTTGTTGAATGCGCTTTTGCCACTCGGCATCACTGGGGTTTTCCGTAGATGTGGCCACGTAAACAACAGCTTTTGCTGACTGTATCGCCAAAGTTTCTGCCCATTCACTTTTACCAGATCTGGCGGGGCCTGTGACTAAAATAACTTTACCCAAAACTTGTTCCTTCTTGAGACTGTTGAGACTAATAACTTTAACGAGATAAAATTAGCACCATCATCAGATTATTTATGCCAAAATTGGCAAAAGCGATAAATCCCAACAACCCCATACCACACCTTTGGGGACAGCAAACATCAGGATATTGTTATGAAAACAGGTTTAAAGCGAATTGAAGCAACTTTACATGATTTAGGGAATCGTAGTACTGTCCCCACTGAAGGCGGCGATCCCATCAAGCAGTCTTTCTCCTTTAGGATTAGTGTTGGCGCCACAGAATCTACAGCAGTTACTCAGACATCATCTGAGAAACAGACAACTGAACTGGATACAGAATACCAAAGTGGGCATGGGGTAGAGCAAAATTTATTTCCGCAACATCAATCTGTGCAGACATTCCCAGCACAAGAAATAGATGGTAAAACACCGAGCTTACCCAAGTTCAAAAATCCTAGCTTCAGTAGCCATCGCCACGGTGCTAATCCGGCACTAGCAATGAATATCTTACAAGAAATTCAAGAACATGTTGCAGGTTGGCAGATAGAACTACAGACAATCATGCAGCAAATTCAAGATATTTATTTAGAAGGCCCCATAGTTAATGGCTGGTTAGAATCCAATATTAATATTAAGGATAAGAATAAGGAACTAGAACAGGGCGGAACTGCTACATTACGCCACGCGGAAGTTGACCGTTTGATGGATTATGTAGAAGAAATTTGTACAACTAGTGGCAAAGTGTCTTATAAATCTGCCCTTACTGGTTATCGTCTTTGTGGTTTAGATGCTGCGGGTAAAGTCTGGTCACGTCCCTGTCCCCCAGAACAATTACCCATTGTCAGTATGGCCATTGCCCGGCATCAAAAGTTACGTCAACTTTTGGGACGCAAGCAATATTTAGAAACCCGTCTTAGTCAATTGGCTGAAACTTTGGTAGTCTTACATAGCAATATCCAGCAAACTTGAAGTTTAGCCGATTATTTCCGAAATAACTCAAAAACCAACGAATTTACCATCCGTCCTATGCCCGACACCCAAATCTCTGCCATTATCTGCACTCATAATCGAGATACCTATTTAGGCGCCGCGATTGATAGCTTGTTGGCACAAGATTTTGCCGCTGAGTTTGAAGTTGTGGTCATAGATAATGGATCTAGCGATCGCACTCGTGAAGTTGTAGAACAAAGACTTGGCGATACCCGTGTCAAGTACTTCTTTGAACCCACCCTTGGGTTATCGGTGGCCCGTAACACTGGTGCCAAAGTTGCTAGGGCGGAAATTTTGGCTTATTTAGATGACGATGCCGTTGCCAGTACTTCTTGGCTGCAAGTCTTGTATGCTGCCTATGAGCATAATTCTCAACTGGCCATCGCCGGTGGCAAAGTTACTCTTTTATGGCCTCCAGATATCCAACCACCACAGTGGCTATCTACTGGGTTAGCTAGCAATTTAGGCGCATACGACTTGGGCGACAGTATGATCTACATTGAGAAACCAGGTTTGACTCCCAGAGGGTTGAATTACTCCATCCGCCGCAGTTTCTTAGAAGAAATTGGTGGTTTTGATCCCCATCTCGGTAGAGTCGGGAAAAACTTATTATCTAATGAAGAATTGCAAATGACAGAATTAGCCCTCCAACGGGGTTGGCAAGTCGCATACCTTCCCGATGCTTTAGTAGCTCATAATGTTGCTCCAGAACGTGTTAACCGCTCCTGGTTTTTAAATCGAGGCTGGTGGCAAGGTATAAGTGAATGCTATCGGGAACAACTAGCTGGTAAAGCCGATATTGGTCAGTTGCAACGGGGTAGTGAGCGACTGCTACGGGGTTTATATAAGGCATTACAATATTTTTCGCATCCAGCAGAACGCTTTGATAATCTTGTTTATGCTTATGGTCAAATAGGTTACTTAAATGCGGCTATTCAAGGATTAATATCCCCAAATAAGAAACCATAATTTTATGTTAAAAAAATGACCAATGATTAATGACGAATCTTTTGTAGATTTACGTAAGTATGACCAATCGTGGTTTGATCGGGGACGACCTGGTTGGTATATTTTGTGGTGGTGGTTTGTACAGGCGATCGCTTTTCCTCTGACTCCTCATCCTTTTAGTGGACTGCGTTGTGCAATTTTGCGTCTATTTGGCGCTAACATTGGCCAAGGTGTCTTAATTCGACCTACTGCCCGTTTTACTTACCCTTGGAAAATCACCATTGGTGACTACAGTTGGATTGGTGATGATGTAGTTTTATACAGTCTAGATGAAATTACTATCGGTAATAATTGCGTAATTTCCCAGAAAAGTTATCTGTGTACTGGTAATCATGATATCCATGACGAGACTTTTGGTTTGAAAACTGCCAGTATCATTATTGGTAATGGTGCATGGGTAGCAGCCGATTGTTTTGTGGGGCCGGGTGTACAAATTGGTTCTAATGCCGTGATTGGGGCGCGCAGCAGTGTTTTTACTAATATGCCACCTGGACAAGTTTGCTTAGGAAGTCCTTGTCGTCCCCGGTATCCCAGGCAGAAAAATTAGGAAGATTTCACCGAAGAGGCCTACGGTGTACACACAAGTCGTATCAAGTTGCCTAATAGTGTTTCGATCCCCCCTAACCCCCCTTGAAAAAGGGGGGAACAAGAATTAAAGTCCCCCTTTATCTAATTTTTTTCCTCAAGAATGGGTTTTTCGGTAATGTCATCCAAGCCAATGCTGTTGAGTAAATCTCGCCACTGTGTTTTAAGTGTGGCATCTTGAGGTTTTTGCTGCCGCAATTTAGCTAAGGTTGTAAGTGCTTCATGCCAAATGCCATTTTCGGCATATATAGCAACCTGTTGTAAAGGTGTGGCTGTTTTTATCTGTTGGGTAATATTCGGATTTAAGTCAATGCGTTTAATTACCCCTTCTACATATATGGGAGGAGATTGCTTTTGCTGATTACAGTTAATAGTTAAAAACCATCTATATCGTTTTTCTAAAGCTAATGGAGGAGTGTTGCTAGGTAGAGAAATACTGATAATTCCTGGTTGATCTGGTAGGGCGATCGCTTGCTGATAAATTGGGTTTAAATCTTCATCTTGTAAAATAAATTCTGTGGGGTAATCAACATCTTTGGTATATGGCATATAAAACCAGAAAGTAGGATGTGTTTCTGTAGCTAATCCCCACACATTTGTCACTGAAGGAGGTTCCTGATTCAATGGTACCAGGGCAGTGAGTTCGGGTTTGACTGCGGGACAATTATCGCGTCTTGCTCCCCCACCTCGACGTCCTCCAGGTGGCGAATCTGCTGGTGGTGGTGGCGGAATAAAGTTAATAGTTTGGGCAATATGTGTAGGTGCTGGACTTGCTAAACTTAAAGTCTGGGAAGTGACAAAACCTGTGTAGCTAAAAGCTAAGACTAAAAATAGTTTTACTTTGTGTAACATAGTTATATTTATGTTTCTTGATTGTGGTTAATTGTGAATTTTGATATCACACCAGCAGTAGCTACTAAAGATAAAACTGACGGGGTAAATGGTACCCAAAGACCTCCAATTAAAAGACCAAAACATAGTAAATACAAAACACCAGAAGCTACACCCAAAGCCAAAGCTAATCGAGGCAGTAAACGCCATTGCCAAGCAAGTACACCACCAACTACAGACCAACTCCCAATCCAAATCACTTCTAACCAAGGTGACCAAACTCGCAGCAAGGGTCGCCCATCTAAAACAGCACTGAGAATTTGGCTAACTTTATGGGCATGTACCAATACTCCTGACATTTGCTCATCTAACCGAGTGCCATAGGGAGTAGCCCAATAGTCTGGTAAATCTCCTTTGGCGACTACACCAATTAAAACAATCCGGTTTTGAATTGCTTGGGGATTAATGGGATTAGATAATAGTTGGGTGAGTGATATTTGTTCGGCAATTTGTTTTGTGGAACGGTAGTTAAGTAAAACTTGACCACCATTTGCGTCAATACCTTGATAAGCACCAGCGCGGGATGAAAGGCGATTAAAAACAGTCTTATCTAGCTGTAGATTTCCTGTTGATGTAAACTTCGGTTCAATTCCTTTAGATAAGAGATAACGAAACGCCAGTTGTGTACTCAGTGCATAACTTGCAGAACACACAGATGCAGTTTCTTGGTTCATATACAACAAATGCCGCCGCACCACATCATCCGCATCGTGAATAAAGTCACTGAATCCTAAGCGTTGCAGGGGAATTTCTGGCGGTGGTTGAATACCTTTGGTATTGGCTGTAATATCACTACCTTTACAAACACCAATTAAGTTATCAGTTTTTTGTAGACGAGAAATTAAATCTGGGTTTTCGGCAGGAAAATCACGATAGATATCTAACCCAATGGCTAGGGGTTGATACTCTTGTAATTTTGTGAGTAATTTATCGAGATATGTGTCAGAAATAGAAGTACCTTTTAATAACTCCTGATTGCGTCGTTGATTCATTAAATCGGTATCATCAATTGTCACCACTAGTAACCTTTGATCTGTTCCTTCATCAGGACGCGATCGCATCATTTGGTTATAAGCTTGTAATTCACTACTTTGCAAAATTCCTAACCACCTGATTCCACAAACTAAGGCAGTAACCGCCAAACTGGATAACAAAGCTTTGTTAATTTTGGGTCGAAATGACTGATGTAAATCTGGTTCTGGTTTTTGGATTTGTATTAAATCTTGCCAAGTGGGTGGTATCTGTGCTGGATTTTGGCAAATTATTGGTAGCCAAGTGGCGCAAGGAAATCGATCTTCCATTCCCTGCAATCGTTCTCGCCCTTGTCGCACTGCTTGATATAAAGACTCTCCATTGGCAAAGCCTTCTAAAAAATATTTCAAGAATTGCTGGGCCACTTGGTCTGGCACAGGTTCGCGCATGACAATCATTTGGGGAATGTGCAAATCAGCAAGTTCTCGCGCCAGTCCTAAACCATCACAAGAGTTGAAAATTGCCAATTTTAAGCCGCGTTCAATGGCTTTTCGGAGGGCGTATTTTAATTCGCCGATACTGAGGCTATCAGTTTTATTTAAGTAAATGCGACCACAGCTATCATGCTGTTGACTAGAACTATGCCCAGCAAAAAACAGAATATCCCAGTTTTTTTTCCACAAATAATCGGTTAATTCCTGGCGTTGTGGTTCTACTAAAAAGCTGACATCGGCATGAGGACATTTCTGTAATAAAGCTTGATCAGCCTGGATATCAATGCCCTGACTACTACCCAAAATCGCCAAAATATTCACCACTGGTTTGGGGGCGAGTGACTGAATAATATACTCGTATGTTGGCGATGCTAAAGCAATTTCTGCCTTGGGGTAGCGGTCTAGTAAATCCCACGAGTGCCAAGGTAATCTCTGCAATTGACTATTTTCTGATTGTAAAATTACTCGGATTTCGTCGGTAGGTGACAATCTTTCGAGCCATTTTTCTCTGAGGGGGCGAAATTCTTCAGCACGCAGCCAGGTATTAAAACGCGCCCGTAACATATGGGACATACTGTGGCAATCCTGGGTGATGGACACGTTCGTCACCTGTATTTTTGCAGCATCTAGGCGATATTGGTTGCCCAATTGTAAATAGCTAGATTGCCAACGGTCATAATAAAGCGGCATTTCTGGGCATGGTGGCAGTTTTCCCGTAATTTCTGTAAAGGGGCGATCGCCTTCTTCACCTATTTGCAGAGTGACGGTAAACCCCTGCTCAAAACTACTATCTCCGATTTTTAAAACTACTAATTTCGTCATGACTGTTGTGTCACTCCCAGTCAAATTTTAATTGACAATTTAAAATAACTGCTGCGCTGTGTACGCCTCAATAACGGCGATTTCATCTCTCTAAAATCTAAAAAAATTACAATATTGGTTTTAGATTATAAAGTTTTCTGTAATACTCATATCATCGAATGATACCTGAACGCTAAATTGTTCTTTAATTTCACCTTTAAATTGCAATTGAATGTAATTATCTGCACTTCTAGCAGCCGCTTTTAAAAATACTGCTCCCGATTGATCTAAAACTGTGAGTTGTACGTTTTCGGGTAAATAAATTTGATTACCTGTGGCGTGTAACTGTAGACGAATACTGGTTTGTTGGTTAGCCTCAGGGTTGATTTCTATAAGCAACATTACGGGTTGGTTATCTATTTGAATACCCAAGTCCATTAGTTTCGCCCTTCTGGTAACCGTTTCCGCTTGGTTAAGAGGTGTGTTTTGCGTCGTTACTGGACTACGAAAACCATAGGCGGGTATAGATCCTAGAGAATTCCACAAAGATTCCAGAGTTTGCCAACCCGCTTCACATTGACCAACAAACCACTGACTCAAATTCACCAGCGTTTTAACTGGGGATGTTTTGAGTTCTGCTAAACAATCAATTAATGTTTCTGGGGGTTGTAATTGATTTAAAGGAAATGTCTCAGTTGTGGCATTTTTAATAAATCCCAGCAGCTTTGCTTCATGAAGCGATTCATCAATTTGCACCACTACATAACCTACTCGTTCTTCCCAAGTTTCTGCGGGAATTGTACACACCTGTTCATGTAACCTCACAGGACGACATTCTAGACGACCAACTGAGGGTATTTCTAGGTCAGCTACATTGGCACAGAGTCGTACAATTAAATTCCAACTATCACTATTGCTGAGGTCAGTAGGAATTTCCATCATCTGTAAGTAGTCATTGACTACTGATACAGCTAAGGTATTTAGCCGGACTTGTTCTGCCTTAGCTGAAGTTGGCTGTTGGTCGGCAAATAACTGTGCTGTGGTGCGGGCTGCTTGGGAAATAGGCAATGGTACTGCAAAATTTTCTAGCCAAGAAGTGATGTTAGTCATGATTCAATCTTCAGGGATCAATGCTGCTGTCTATATATCATCTGTACTCAAGAGTTTTATGCCATGAAATTGGGGATTTGTTTTCACCCTGTGGTTGGAGAATTTTTTTATCTGTGCCAACTGCCTGTTTAACTGGCTAATTCCCCGACTTGCCCATGATTTTGCCCATGATTGTCCCGGAAGATTCTCAGACTATCAACCCTAACCCTCTCCCATAACTCTAATGGACTGACACGCCTAAATTAGTGCAAAAAAACTGTAGGTTGGGTTGAACGAAGTGAAACCCAACGCTGCCGATAATGTTGGGTTTTTTACGTCAACTCAACCTACATCTAATACACTATTTTAGCTGTGCCAGTCCACTACATTAAATTTTTAGGACTTACGCAAGTGTCACCAAAAATAAAAATTTTTTGCTTGTAGTAAAGGCTAACCTACGGGTTCTGCGAAGCAGTACAGCCCTTATCTAGAGGACTAAAGTCCTCACTCTTCGAGTGATGCCTCCGGCACGCTGACGCGAACGTTAGTCGCTCATGGGGGAGACCCCCCGCCGAAGGATGCCCGAAGGGCTGTAGACCGCGCTAACTCACTACAAACTTAAAATAATATGCCAGTTGCGTAAGTCCTAGAAGCATTTTATTAAACTAAATAACTGGTATTAGGGACAATAGGAAAGAAGGCATATTCATACCAAGCCGTCCAAACAAAACTTCTAATCCATCTTTGATACTTTTGAGGGCTTAATTCATAACTAAATTCTCCCTGAGATTTATCAATAGAAGATAGATGTGAATTACAACCGCAACCGTGATGATAGGTAAAACCGTATTTAGAAGCGATGCTTTGCACTTTCATTTGAATAGCAAAAACTTTTCCTGCGTGTAACACAGCATCCCAAGAACGCTTATGTACTATGTCGCGTTTATCAAAACGTAAGGCGCGTTCTTCAAATACATGATCTCGATAAATGGGAGCTAGATGTACATGATAGAAACTAGCAGGTAATTCATATCCAAATTCATCAAACAGTTCCTTGGCAATATGAGCTACTCTGATCTCATCTGCATACTCTGTTCCCTGAAATGCAATATTTTGAATAATTTGGTCAAAATTGGGATAGCTATCAATCAAAAAGTCATTTCCATAAAATTCCAAAGTCTCAATAGCTAATGTGCCAAATAACTGGGAAAATGCTGATTTTAAATTACCTAATTCTGGGCGTTCATGAAATAAATCTACATCACCATGCACTAGTTTATATTGGAACAACTGCGCCATTTCCACATAACTCTGTGGGTTATCAAGTCCTACATTTGCTATTCCTGCTGCAATATCTTGCCATACAGGAGGCAATTGAGCAATAGGAACTGCATTTTCAGAAGCAATCACCGTAATATTAGGAGCTTCGATAACCTGCATAAATAATCTCCATTTAAATTTGGCATCAGCATTTAATCACAATACTTGTCTGGGAAAATTAAATATTACTAAAATATTTTTTTGGTTATTTTAATATGTGTAAATTAAATGCACAGCATTAGATACTTTGACAGTATCGTGACAATGTTACAAAAAAACTGTTACATAGAATACAAAATTTTCAGATATGAGATATGTTGATTGAACACTTCCAGACGTTGGCACAGTACAATACCTTAGCAAATGGTCGTTTGTATAAAGTTTGTTCACAGCTTTCAGATGTCGAACGCAAACAGACTCGACCAGCATTTTTCAAAAGTATTCACGGCACTTTAAATCATATTATGCTGGGTGACTGCATCTGGATGGGACGCTTTACAGGTCAACAGATGCCATCTCAAGGACTTGATGCTATCCTCTATGATAACTTTGAGGATCTATGTGCAGCCCGTGTTTTAGAAGATGAACGCATCGAAGTATTTATTCGGAACCTAGATGCTGATTTCTTGCAGGGAAAAATCATTTATAAAAATAATCAGGGTAAAATTCACAACGATTCGGTGAGTTTGTTGCTAGCACACTTTTTCAACCATCAAACCCATCACCGAGGGCAAATTCACGATATGCTTACCCAAACGGAAATTACTCCTCCAGTTTTGGATATGCATCGGGTGATTGCGCCATGATGAAGACGCAGGGGAGCAGGGGAGCAGTCCCATAATTTATGTGTGGGATTAATCTAAAATCTAAAATCTAACAATCTAAAATCGAAAATTGTATGAGTTCTGAAAATTTAGAATTAATTATTGGTTGGCTGTATCCCACACTGATGAGTACTTATGGCGATCGCGGTAATGTCATTACTATAGAACGTCGCGCTCAGTGGCGGGGATACGATGTGAAGGTTGTAGCCTTGGATCAAAATGCTACAGCCGCTGATATTAAAACTGTAGATGTCATAGTTGGTGGTGGCGCACAAGATCGCCAGCAAGAAATCGTCATGCGCGATTTGCAGGGTGCGAAAGCTGATGCCATGCGTGAGAAAATTGAAAATGGGACACCAGGAGTCTTTACTTGTGGTTCTCCCCAACTACTGGGACATTATTATGAACCTGGTTTGGGACAAAGGATTGAAGGGTTAGGCATCCTCGATTTAGTTTCGGTACATCCTGGGGAAAATACTAAACGCTGTATTGGTAACTTGGTAATCGAAGTTACAGCCTCTCGTCTAGCCCAGGAACTAGAAGAGATGACGGGAAGCAAACCTTATTTAGTGGGCTTTGAAAATCACGGCGGACGCACCAAGTTAGGTAAAGTAGAAGCCTTGGGACGTGTGGTGTATGGCTTAGGCAATAATGGTGAAGATGGTACAGAGGGAGCATTTTATCGTCATGCGATCGCCACTTATTCCCATGGCCCCTTATTACCTAAAAATCCTTTCGTAGCTGACTGGTTAATTCAAACAGCATTGCGATTAAAGTATCAGCAGGCGATCGCCTTAAAACCTTTAGATGATACTCTGGCTGTACAAGCGAGAGAAGCCATGTTGAAACGCTTAAAAGTTAGTTCACCCACTCCGACAACAGCAAAAGCTTAACGCCTTTTAAATTTCCGCACCTTAGAAACGGGACGCATCGCTTCTCGGCCGAGGAGAAACATTCCCGTGACACCCAAACTGACAACCCAAGCATATTGATACCAGTATTGGTGAATCTGTTCAATGGTAGTTAGTGCTGGATTTAACGTGTTTAAGTAAAGCAGTAGCACCAGTATCATGAGCGCCCCAAAACCTACAAAGCTCAAACCAATGAGAATCCGCGCAGGGCGAAGCTCCCAATCGCTAATTTGCTCTAAATTAATTTCTGCAAGTTCCTGCAAAGATTCATCAGCCACATTGGAAGCTACGCGCAATTTGTTACTGAGTTTGGGTGGTAATATTGGTGTCAATGTTGCTACAGTAGGGCGACGTAGCAAAGCCTCAGTATCTCGTAGTAACTCCAATGGCTGACGAGCATTAGTTGGTTGAGCAAAATCTAGATTATCCGTAGCAGTGGGGACGGTGGCTTTGCTTTCCAAATCCATAACGCGCCTGAGAAGAAAAAGGATATCAATAGCCTAGCGAATCAGTTAGCAGCAGTGCAAACCCAAGAAATAATTTCTCTGGGGATTGGGGAAGAAAAAGCAGGTGGGAAATAATTTAGGCTTGTACCAAAATCTGTCTTCCTCATCCCCCCACATTTCTCTTAAGGAACATGAATTAAATAACATGCAAGTCTAGTTTTTGACCTCACCTCGCCTTTGACTTGCGTCAAAGTCTCCCCTCTCCTTGGTAAGGAGAGGGGTTGGGGGTGAGGTTCTGTATTTTATTAAATCCACATTCCTAACCGGAAATCACTTGCTCAAAAGCCTTAATCAGCCCATCAACTTCTTCTATTGTGTTGTAATGCACCATACTCACGCGGATAATACCACCTTGGTTAGCTAATCCCAGAGATTCGATTAGCCGTTTAGCATAAAAATCACCGTAGCGAATCCCAATATGATGGGGGTCGATTTTTACAGGGATAGTCGAGCTATGAACACCCTCAACTACAAAAGATATGGTAGGTACCCGCGATTCACGATTAGCTATTGATTGGCCAATGACGCGGATTTTCGGCTGACTGTTGAGGTATACTAGCAGGCGATCGCTAATTTTTTCTTCATGCACACTCATTAAATCAAAAACTTGCACCATTTGATTTCTTAATTCAGGTGCAGTTTCATTTCCATAATGTAGTTGTGCTAATTCACTTAAATAATCACATAAACCAAGCATCCCATAAGTTAATTCAAAATTAAGATTACCTAACTGAAATTTATAAGGAATATCTGTCTGTTCAATAAAATAATGGTTTAGTCCAGGGATGCTTAATAAATGTTCTTCTTTTCCATATAGTAAAGCACAATGAGAACCATAAACTTTATAGCAACTCAAAGCATAAAAATCCACATCTAAATCTTGCACATCCACTAATCTATGGGGAGCATAAGCTACTCCATCTACACAAATCATGCCTCCCCGCTCATGCACAAATTTTGCAATTTCTTTAATAGGGTTGATAGTTCCCAAAATATTAGAAGCATGAGTCAAAGCTACTAATTTTGTGCGCCGACTTATTAACATTTCTAAATCTTCTAAATGAAGTTCTAGTGTCTCTGGGCGAATTTGCCAAAATTTAACTTTAATTCCTTGTTTTTCTAGAGCCACCCAAGCACCAATATTTGCTTCATGGTCGCAATTAGTAACTATAATTTCGTCGCCAGGTGTGAATGTTTGGCTCAGACAAAGTGCCAGAATTTTTAACATCATAGTAGTGGATGGCCCCATAACCACTTCTTTTGGTGATTTGGCGTTAATTAAAGTAGCCATTCCCTGAGTAGCCAACGCCACTCGCTCTCCTGCTAGTTGAGAAATTTCATAAGAAGCTCCCAACTGAACATCAGTAGTTAGGAGAAATTCGCTAATTCTATCTACAACCTTTTTGAGAGTTTGTGACCCACCAGCATTATCGAAAAAAGTCCATTTTCCTGATAGTGCCGGAAAATATGGGCGAACTTTATCAATATTCAAAAACATAGTCTGATTTCTCCAGAAAATAAATGTCACTGATGAGTGTATCAATCCCAGTTTGGGGTTTATCGAAGATACACCACACACCCAGGATAAAGGCAGAAATACCGATATATCAGCACTTACGCCAGCAAAATGATTTTGCCTAAAATTTTTGGCGGGTGTCTATCTCAAGACTGATACCAATTTGTGTTGAGATATGCGATTGTGAGCAAAGCGTAAAGATAGATAATTGCTTCTACGCTGCAATAAAAATACACCTTTGCTTTTGTCACGACAACTTGGGATGAGACAGGCGATCGCTCTTACAAGTGTTAGATGTTTTTATTCTTCACAATTTACTCTAATTTTTTTGATAAGTTTAAGATAGAGCCAAAAAAAATTTGGTCTTGAATAAAAATTCCTTGATTAAACAGAAAGGAACAATCTATGGATACTGCTGTTAGATATGATATTGGGGTTATTAAGGAAGAAGCACGGCAGCTAGTCAATAAGGGACTGATTGACCGTCAACAGCCAATTTATTCTCTATGTAGATATATTCCTCATCGTGACTGGCTCTTGTTTGAGATTGAGCTAGAAAAGAACGAATTTTTGCTCAGGGATCGAATTATTGACCTTTTGAGTAGTGAAACCTGGGAAGATGACTGATGCTGCCTGTAACAGCTTTTCTACATTAGCGGCATTCACCACAAAATTTCTAAATAGAGCCATCAAGAAGAAATTGTAATTTTTCTTTTTGCTTTGCGTTCAAACAAATAATATTCATTTTTAACTAAGCTATATTTGCTTTTTAGTTAAATCCTGCTGCGGTAAACGAGTACTCAAGAAAATGACTCCGGTAATGATGCCGTTTTCTGTTCCTGTTTCCTGATCTGAAAACAAGCTAAGAATATACTTCCTCGCCCTGGAGGTGTCGTGCTTTAACTATCGGCACCCCAGACTATCCCGTGTAGCAACACCAGTTACAGGATTAATTCCAGTAGCGCGATCGCACATTAACGCCACTTGATAGCGGTCAATCAAAGCATCTGTAAAATCAGCACCCGTAATATCCGCATCGAAAAAACGACTACGGGTCATAGTCGCTTCAGTAAAAATAGCATTTTTTAAATTTGCCCCGTCTAAGGTGACACGATCAACTAAAGCACCAGTCAGGTTGGCACTTTCCAAATTAGCTTTTAATAAAACTCCCTTAGTGAGAATTGCATTTTTTAAATTTGCGCCTTGAAAATTAGCCTCTCGCATCTCCGCAGCCACAAAAGTCCCACCCGCCAAATCAGCATAGGAAAAATCACGATTTTGTAAACTGCCATTGCTGTAGTTGATTGTATTTAGTTGAGCAAAAGCCGGTTGGGGATTGATTATCACCCACAAGCAAGCCAAAATTACAATCACCATCAAACTCAACAATTTCAGTAAAATCTTTTTCATAACTTTACAAACTTGATCGATCATCATTAGTCATTAGTTTAACGACTAACCCGCTTTAATCACTATCGCCCTTAGAAAAATATAAAACCCTTATTTTTCAAGGCTGGGACGGTCTACTACAACAATCTCTTTGACAGAACTCGAACAGTCGCCGGGGTCAAAGCTTTAAACACTGATAGTTAAAGTATACAGTCCGTATCGGGCAAGGATGAGTGTAATCAAGGGGATAAATTCAACATAAAATGAACAATGTTGAGAAAAAAATGGAAAATATCTCTGTATGGATAGGCATTGATGTGAGCAAAGCCACTCTTGATATTTACATCCGTCCCATAGGTAAAGCATTCAAGGTTGGTAACACGGAAGTAGAAATAGCTAATCTAGTTGAGCAACTAAAATCATTCGATATAAACCTCATCGTATTAGAAGCAACAGGAGGACTAGAAACCGAAGTTATCATCCAATTACAAGCAGCACTTTTACCAGTGGCATTAATTAACCCACGCCAAGGAAGAGATTTTGCTAAAGCCACAGGTCGGTTAGCAAAAACTGATGTAATTGATGCACAAATCTTGGCACATTTTGGGGAAGCAATGAAGCCCCAAGTCTTAGCGATTGAATCAGAATCTGCACGTCAACTCTCAGAATTAATTAGTCGAAGACGACAATTAGTCGAGATGCGAACTGCTGAAAAAAATCGGAGTGAACGAGCTCGTGGCAAAGCCTTGATAGATATTGAGGAGCATATTCAACAACTTGATGAACGTCTGGCGAAACTAAATCAAAAAATTGAAGAATTGACGCAGAATAATCAACAATGGATTGATAAAGTCAATTTACTCCAAACTACTCCTGGTATTGGCCCTGTTATTTCTACTACCCTAGTTTCTGACTTACCAGAACTAGGTCAATTAACCGCCAAGGAAATTTCTCGCTTAGTTGGTGTTGCACCGATTAATCATGATAGTGGTCAACACAAAGGTAAGCGGATGATTCATGGTGGTCGTGGCCATGTTCGTGCCACTCTTTATATGGGTGCTGTAGTTGCAATGCGTCATCATCCTGTGATCAAAGCTTTTTACGAGCGTCTTGTTGAACGTGGTAAATCCAAAAAGTTGGCTCTGACTGCTTGTGTTCATAAAATGTTAGTCATTTTAAATGCAATGGTTCGGGATAATTTATCTTGGCGTGTAACTGACAACTTACAACCGATTGTCCACACTTAAGACTACAAACCTTTTTATACAATGCTAGCTCACAAGCATCGGCGATCGCAGAAAATCGTCAGCGATCGCCGATGCCGGATAAGTTTTTCATGCTCTTTTTTTCCGCCACGAGAAATCCAGCAACTGGGGAAGATTCAGCGGCAAAGCGGAGTTGCTGGTGTGGGCTGCGACCATCTTGACTACTAGCCACAAGTCTTTTTACCCGTACTAGCCACCGCTGAATCTAGCGCAGCGTTCCTCAGTTGCGTCAATCTTTCTAGTCGCTGTTTTTTCTTGCCGATCCCACTTGACTTTCAAGACAGTCGCTACTGTTCGACTTCCGCGCCGCTAACCTCTTTACGCAAAGGTAGAGTCTAGATTTGGTGGGATATCTTGAATCCGTCCTGGCCCGATCGCTCGGAGTGCTTCCCGTAGAGAAATGTCACCAGTATACAAGGCACGACCGACAATTACACCTTTGACACCTTGGTGTTCTAAGCCCAATAAACTCAATAAATCGGTGACGGAACTCACGCCACCAGAAGCGATTATAGGTATAGAAATTGCTCCAGCGAGTTCTCTTAAAGCTTCTAAATTGGGGCCCGAAAGAGTCCCATCACGGTGAATATCAGTATAAATAATAGCAACCGCACCAAATTCTTGCATTTGTACAGCTAGTTGGGTGGCTAAAACTTCCGATGTTTCTAACCAACCGCGAGTGGCGACTAATCCATTACGGGCATCAATGCCGATGATAATTTGTTCGGGAAACTCTTGGCAAAGTTCTTGGACTAACTGGGGTTGTTCGACGGCGACGGTTCCCAAAATTGCCCACTGTACACCTAAATTAAATACTTGTTGTACGCTAGTGCGATCGCGCAATCCGCCACCTATTTCAATGGGTACTGATATTGCTTGAGCGATGGCTTCAATGGCTTTTAAGTTAACTACTTTACCTGCTTTCGCACCATCTAAATCAACTAGATGTAATCGTGTTGCACCCTGATCAACCCACTGTTTGGCCACATCCACGGGATTTTCACTAAAAACTTGCGATCGCTCATAGTCTCCCTGATACAGTCGCACACAGCGACCTTCTAGTAAATCAATTGCGGGAATTACATCCATATCACCAATCCCTCGTTATTGGGAGTTTTCATTTTTATTTTTTAATTGTCTAATGGCTTGGGCAAAACCCACCACCACTAAAATATTAGCCAGCGTCAAAAAAACTTCTGCCCCTCCGTGTAGCCAATCCACATTGGCTAAAGACTCACCGTAGTGCAGTTGGGCGTAAATTCCCGCCGGGATGGTAACGCCGACAAACACCAACGTGCCATAAAATCCATATAGCGCTAAACGTGGCATTTGTTGACTGCGGCTAATAAACCACAAGAAACCCAAATAGGGAAACAATGATAGGGCAAATAGGGTTTCTTTAGAGATCATGATTCTGATTTAAGGGGTTTGGCCTCAACAGCATTGGTTTGTGGATCAACAGACTTAGTGGAACGCCAAATCCACACAGCTGCTGCCCAAAGGGTAAAATTACCAACTAATGTCATGGTAGCTTGTAGCGTTACTAGCCATTCTAAAGATGTAGGATTATCGAAATAATGCCAGGTACAGGCACACATGGCACTAACTAAAGCTGGTAACATAGCTAAGGATAATCCCCACCAACTGCGGTTACCGGTGAGTTCTCCGTAAGTCCAGATTAACCAGATGGCAACAATCCACTCAATAACGCTAGAAACGTGAATAATCCAGGTGGGAATCGAAAGGGCGTGCATAAGTAATTAAAAATTCAAAATTCAAAACTCAAAATGGGGAAGATGCGGGCGTTATTGTCTGGGTATTACGGTAAAGGTAATGGTGGTGACGAAGCTTTATTGGCGACGCTTTTGCAAATGCTACCACCTCATGTCACGCCTGTGGTGCTTTCTGGTAATCCCGAAGCCACGCGCGATCGCTATGGGGTGGAAAGTTATAATCGCATGGCTATATTACCTGTATTGCAGGCTTTACGTTCCTGCGATGCTTTGATTTGGGGCGGTGGGAGTTTAATTCAAGATGTTACTAGTACTATTAGTCCATTTTATTACGGTGGACTGATGGCATTGGCCCAAATCATGGGTTTGAAAACCATTGCTTGGGCCCAAGGAATTGGCCCGTTAAAGCGTCCACCCACTCGCTGGTTAGCACGGCAAAATTTTCAAGGTTGTACCAAAATTAGTGTACGCGATCGCGTCAGTGCAGATTTATTAGCCCAGTGGCAAATTCCTTGTCTGTTAGCGCCTGATCCTGTTTGGGCGTTAGATAGTAAACCAGTACCAGGACTTTGGGACTTACCAGCGCCGAGAGTTGCTGTGACTTTAAGAAACCATCCCCAACTTACAGCAGCACGTCTGGCTAACTTAACTCGCGCTTTAGTAGATTTTCAAACAGCTACCCAAGCATTTATATTATTGCTGCCCTTTCAAAAAAGTGAAGATTTAGAAATTGCTGAAGCGATTCAACCTCAATTAAAAGATGTCAGCAAAATTTTGTGTTTGGAAGATCCCCAACTTTTAAAAGGTATTTACAAAGGCGTAGAAATGGTCATTGGAATGCGCCTCCACAGTTTAATTATGGCTGCATCTGAAGGTTGTCGCTGTTTTGCTCTGAGTTATGATCCTAAAGTCAATCGGTTAATGGAAGAATTAGAAATGCCTGGTTGGGATTTGTCCAATTTACCAGATGATCCCAACATAATTAGTACAACCTGGATAGAACATTATGCCAACGGTGAGCCGCTTTCGCCTAACCAAATTCATTCTTTAGTGGATAGAGCATTAATGCACCGCGATATTTTGAATACAGTCTTCACAGCATAAGTTTGTCGTTAGGCGAACTGACTTGTCAGCACTGACGCTATGGTTAATAAAGCGAGCATTTTACTCAGGCGATCGCTAATCTATTTTCATGAGAATCAAAACTTGGCAGAGATGAAAATACCACGCACAACTTTAATTTTAATATTCCTAGCCCTGGGGTTGGGTGGTTTTGTTTACTTCTATGAAATTCGCGGTGAAACTCAGCGAGAAGAAGTCAAAGCACAACAGCAGCAAATATTTTCATTTACAGAAGAAGATATCCAGTCTTTGAGCATTAAAACCAAGGATATTACCCTCAATTTACAACGTAATGCGGAAACCAATGATCCCAAGTGGTTGCTGACATCTCCGACATCAGAACCGGCTAATGATGCTATAGTTGCTTATTTAACGGATTTATTAGTTAAAGGTACAAGCGATCGCACTTTATCAGCTTCAGTTAATCAGCGAGCCGACTTTGGTTTAGATCAACCCCAAGCGACTATCAATATTAATCTGAAGGATCAAAAAACTCACCAGCTAATTTTAGGTAATCCTGACTTTAATGGTCGTTTCTTGTATGCTCAAACTGGTTCTGCTGTCCAACCTAATGGTAATATGGATGTCCTGTTAGTATCTGTAGATTTTGCAAATGCCGTAAATCGAGAAATCTCTGAGTGGACACAACCAGAAGATGCAAGTGCGGCTGAACCAACTCCAGAAACCGAGCAGTAAAAATTGATATTTTCGATATAACCGAAGCGATAGTCCGCAGTTATGACAAATCCCACCGCCACTTTGCTCATTTCCTGCCCTGATCAAAGAGGACTAGTAGCAAAATTTGCTAATTTTATCTATGCTAATGGTGGCAACATTATCCATGCAGACCAACATACAGACTTTGCCGCTGGGTTATTTCTCACCCGTATTGAATGGCAATTAGATGGATTTAATTTGCCCAGAGAATTTATTGCCCCTGCTTTTAATGCGATCGCTCAACCTTTAAATGCTAAGTGGGAATTACACTTTTCTGATACTATCCCACGGATTGCTATTTGGGTAAGTCGGCAAGACCATTGTTTATTTGATTTAATTTGGCGACACCATGCTAAAGAATTTGCTGCTGAAATTCCTTTAATAATTAGTAACCATTGTAATTTAAAGGTGGTGGCTGACCAATTTGGCATTGACTTTCATCATATTCCTATTAATAAAGATAACAAACCTCAACAAGAAGCCCAACAACTAGAATTATTACAACAGTACAAAATTGATTTAGTTGTATTAGCGAAATATATGCAAGTTGTCAGTGAAGATTTTATTAATCGATTTCCCCAGATTATCAACATTCATCATTCATTTCTGCCAGCTTTTATCGGAGCAAATCCTTATCATCGAGCATTTGAACGGGGGGTCAAAATTATTGGAGCTACCGCTCATTATGCTACTGCTGATTTAGATGCCGGGCCAATTATTGAACAAGATGTAGTGCGAGTTAGTCACCGTGATGAAGTTGATGATTTGATTAGAAAGGGTAAAGATTTGGAGCGAGTGGTATTAGCTAGAGCGGTGCGGTTACATTTACAAAATCGTGTTTTAGTATATGCCAATAGAACAGTAGTTTTTGGTTAAACTAACCGCAAAGGACACAAAGGACACAAAGAAATTAAAGAGAGTAAAAGGAAGAATTAATTGGGAAAATAGAGTAGTTTTGGTTAATAAGATTTACCATCACTACCAAAGTATTCTCTATAGCTACAAATTTTATCGCCACGTACATCAAAAGAAATTGCTACGCGATTTTTATAAGGTTGTCCTAGCAAAAGTCCTTCATCACGAAATTCAAAAACTACAGTTGTTTCATTACTGGTAATTCGGTCTAAAGAAGTCAGTTTTAATCCAGGTTTAAACGATGCAGATACATATTCAAAAAACTCTGTAGCTCTATCTTTACCTGTATTTAATCCGTGAAATTTGCCCATCGGGAACCAAAAGGTAAAATCTTCTGTGAGCATATCTAAAAAGGCTTCCCATTTACCAGTCGCTAAACCGTGAGTAAAATACTCAAATGCCTGTCGCGCCACTGACAAAGTATTTGCTGAATTTTGGGTCATTAATTTTTATTTTTTCAGTTTTATCTTTTGCAGTAATTCTTCTTTAATGCGATTGAGAATTGATGTTTCATCTAGGTTGGACAAAATCTGACCGATGACTGCTTTTGTCCCCTCTGGCCCCCAAGTCGCTCCATTAGCCAAATAAACTTTGGTTACTTGTCCAATGCCATAAGAAGAAACACCCGATACCCCAGCTTGAGTTAAAGCCACTGAGATATAAGGGCCAAGGGTAGCGCCAGCTGTAGCTGATGCAGATATCCCCAGTAAACTTTTAAGTCCACTCAAGCCCAAGTTAGCTAACAACTCACTGACACCAATACCCCCCATACTCAAGGCGATTTTTTGTAGCAATTGTACAGCACCAGTTTCACTCATGGGGATGCCATAGAGTTTAGATAAACCCAAAATCAGGGAAATATCAATCACTACACTACTCAGTATATCTACTACAGTAACCGGATTGAGAGCGATCGCAACGGCTTTGGTCATCACAGCTTTCCAAATGAACTGATTGGCATTCTGTTCACGAATGATTAATTTTCGCTCTACTAATTGCTCATTCACGTTGTCGGCATAAAGCATAGTGTTGAGAGCAACCAAAGCTTTACCCTCACGGTGCAGAATCTCCAAAATTTTCAGCTTCAGTTCTTCAATTTGGGCTGTACCTGTACGCATCTGCACTCCCCTACTACCATCCGGGCGCAGTACTGCTGTTTTCACCAACGGTGATGCGGCCGCCATGACGATTTCTAGCGGCGTGAGTAATTCCTTTACCCGTTCATCGCGGATTTTTTGGTAAATTGCCCGGCGATCGGCTTCAGGATACTGGTCTACTTTGTTAAATACCAAGATGATGGGTTTACCTGCTTCCCGCAACTGAGAAAGAGCTTCGTGTTCTATCTTGGTCATATCTCCAGAAATCACAAATAAAATTAAATCTGCTTGCTTGGCTACTTGTTCAGCTAAAGCTGCACGAGTGTCACCATCCACCTCGTCTAAACCGGGAGTATCAATTAATTCCACTTGAGATTGACCGGTTGCAGGTAAAGTCACCCGTAAAGTGCGTTCAGATTCGCCAATAGCCTCCTCACTAATACTCCAGTTCACTATTTGAGCATCACGGGTAACTCCATGTAGAGGGCCAGTTTCAAACACCGTTTGCCCAACCAAGGCATTTAATAAGGAAGATTTACCACGTCCCACCATCCCAAAGGCCGCAATTTGCACCACCATGCTGTCTAATTTACCCAACATGGTTTCTAAATCAGCCAGTTCAGCCTCTAATCCTTTTTTTTCTTGGGGTGACAAATCAAGATTAGCTACCAAATTCCGCAGCGCCGTTTGTGCTTGTTTATAATTCAGTTCTGTTTGAATATCTTCAAAGCTAAAAATGGCACTATCTAGTTCCTCCTCCCAGTTGAGAGAATTAGCATCCGTGTTGGCAGAATCGCTGTGATGAGGTTCAGGCAATGGCAATGTGGAAGTCATAGCAATTTGAAATTTGCAATATAGGATTTTATCCCCATAGTTCTATCCTAGTTATTTTTGACAAGCGTTAGCGTCGCTTACCGTAGGTATGGCATAGAAGGAGGTTGAGAGATGAGGGAGAATAAATTCTTCATCCCAGTCCCTACTCCCCACTCCCTACTCCCTACTCCCCACTAATAATGACTAATGACTAACAAAACGTCCTAAACTGAAAAATGCATCTAGTAGCGTTAGAATCTTGACTAAATCACCTGTGCGTAAAATAGTAATTGCCGGTAACTGGAAAATGTTCAAAACCCAGGCAGAAACCCAGGAGTTTTTACGAGGATTTCTGCCCAATTTGGAGGAAACGCCCGAAGGACGAGAAGTGGTATTATGCCCTCCTTTTACTAACTTAAACGTTTTATCTAAGACTTTACATGGTAGCCGCATCCAGTTGGGGGCACAAAATATCCACTGGGAAGAAAATGGAGCCTATACTGGTGAAATTTCTGGCCCTATGCTGACGGAAAGTGGTGTGCGTTTTGTAATTGTCGGTCATAGCGAACGACGGCAATACTTTTGTGAAACGGACGCAACTGTTAATCTACGGCTGAAAGCAGCTCAAAGGTATGGTTTGACACCAATTTTATGTGTTGGTGAAACGAAACAACAACGAGATGCTGGAGAAACTGAATCACTGATTTCTACCCAGCTAGAAAAAGACCTCGTAGATGTGGATCAAAATAACTTGGTGATTGCCTACGAACCAATTTGGGCAATCGGTACTGGTGACACTTGTGAAGCAAAAGAGGCTAATCGGGTAATTGGCTTAATTCGCAGTCAGTTGAGTAATCCCAATGTTTCAATTCAATACGGTGGCTCAGTGAAGCCAGATAATATTGATGAGATTATGGCTCAACCAGAAATTGATGGCGCGCTTGTGGGAGGAGCGAGTCTAGAACCTGCAAGTTTTGCGCGGATTGTCAACCACAAGTAACCTCATGTATAACGCCTTTTCCCTGGCAAGTCTGGGGAAGAGGCTGGGGATAGGGAGGCTGGGGGAGAGAAAAGTTTTCCTGTTTCCTTGACCAATTACGTACAGCCTGGCGGCATCCTTGGGCTGCTATTACGTTCGCGTTAGCGTGCCGGAGGCTCTATTACAAATTACGAATTACGAATTACGAATTACGAATTTATGTCAAGCAAGTTGATAATTCGAGGACGCTGTTTCCATTGGGGACAGCGCACTTATCTTATGGGTATTTTGAATGTCACACCTGATAGCTTTAGTGATGGAGGTGTGTTTAATACTAGTTCTGCGGCTTTGGCACAGGCGCAAGCAATGGTAGCGGCTGGTGCTGACATTATTGATGTGGGTGGTCAATCAACTCGACCGGGAGCGCCGCAAATAACTTTAGCAGAAGAACTGGATCGAGTAATACCAGTATTGCAGGCCCTAAGAGAAAAAATTACCGTACCAATTTCTGTAGACACAACTAGGGCTGCTGTAGCAAAAGCATCTGTAGAAGCTGGAGCAGACATGATTAATGATATTTCTGGGGGCACCTTTGACTCAGAAATGTTCCCTACAGTAGCTAGTTTAGATGTGCCAATTGTGTTGATGCACATTCGGGGTACACCGCAGACTATGCAACAAATGACTGATTATGAGGATTTAATAGGAGAGATTTCTAGTTTTTTAATAAAACAAATTTCAGCGGCAACTGCTGTGGGTGTTGATCAAAAGAAAATTATTATTGATCCTGGTATTGGTTTTGCGAAGAACTATGAGCAAAATTTAGAAATTTTTCGCCGCTTACATTTATTGAAAGAGTTAAATTGTCCTATTTTGGTAGGAGCATCCCGTAAAAGTTTCATTGGTCACATTTTAGATCAACCAGATCCGCAAGCACGGGTTTGGGGCACAGCAGCGGCTTGTTGTGCTGCAATTTTTAATGGTGCTGATATCCTCCGAGTTCACGATGTTTTAGAAATGCGTGATGTGTCACAGGTAGCTGATGCGCTGTTGCGACAAGAATACAGCATACCTAAGAGTTAGGATTACCATTTTCAGAACTTCTGCCGTTACCTTCTCTTGCTACTGCATCAGCAATCAACTGATCATACACTTCATTACTTTTGCTGGGGTCTACAAAAACAATTTTGGCGTTATTGCTTTCACCTAATTTTTGACTAGCCATTACATAATCTTGAGCTACAAGATACCGTAAGATTTCTCTACTTTCTGGATGGGTACGTAAAGCTTCAGCAATTATCTGCATTGAAGTTTGAGTTCCTTGGGCTTTTTTAATAGCGGCGTCACGTTCCCCTTCTGCTTCAAAAGCCAATGCTCGTTTTTTTATTTCCGCAGCCCGTTCCTCTTCCATTGATTTTCGCACGCTTTCTGGAGGTGTCAGGCTTTGAATATCTAACCGCAGAATCTGAACACCCCAATCTTCTGTAGTCCGATTCAACTGGTTTAAAATGGCTGTATCCATTTCGGCACGGGAAACGTTGGTTTCCTCTACAGTATTCTGGGCAATGATTTCTCGTAGTGTGGTTGTCGCCAACTGTGTCAGCGAACCTTGGAGATCATCGATTTCGTAAAAACTCTTGACCATATCCCTAATCCGCCAGAACAGAACAGCATCAACCTCCAGGTAAATGTTATCTCTGGTAATCACATTTTGCGGTTTGATATCTAGAAACTGCTCGCGGGTTGTATCTTCCATCACCACCTGATCAACCAGAGGCACAATAAAGTTCAGTCCAGGTGAAAGTTTACGATGATATCGCCCCAACCTTTCTACTAAGGCTTCGTTACCTTGATTAATTAATTTGGCAGATCCTAAGGCATAGCCTATGAGCGCTAAGACTATGGCAATAAGTGGCTCCATACATCCTCCTATTCAGCTTTTGGGCGAATTTTAGTTTAAAAGACATGGTACTACCTTAGTCCTAATTTCAGCTTAATGTTTTGAGGCTGTAATCTTATGAACATCAATATTGATATCTCATTACAAGTCGCTGGTCTTCTAGGTATTGCTTAGGCAGAACATTTTGGCATCATGCGATCGCTATTAAAGCACCTAGATCACACGCTGGCAAGGAGGAGGTATGTGATTAAATTTACGTTAGGGACTAGAGGCTAGAGTAATTTTTTTTCCATCCCCTACTCCCCACTCCCTACATTTACTTGATAGCAAAACCCAGCCAAGGTTTAATGTTTCTTGGCAAATCAGAATTTAACCTCAAGGGTATTTCTCGGGTAGATAGTGATTGAGCGTAGGCTGGTGTCAAAAATGGTTGGTAAATCGCGGCTTCTGGTGTGTCTTGTTTAATAAACGCTAAAGTTACACCACGAATTAGTTCGCGCAAAGCATCGGTTTCTTGTCCCCGCTTTTCTCTAACAAGTGTAGTCGCTGCACTAGCCGGATATGCTGGATCGGTAATACTCAAGTGAGTCGCACCAATGGCAGTTAACAAATATTTAGCACCCCCTAGTTGCTGAAAAGGTCTAATTTGATGACTCAAGGCCGGGGTCAAAGCGTCTTCAGTGCTGCTGACAATTAAAACGGGTTTGTTAACTTTGCTTAAACCGTTATTACCAAAGAGTCTTCCCACAAGAGGATTAAGAGCGATCGCACTTTTAACTCGCTCGTCTTTTACCTGTGGTTTGCTATCTTTTAAACTAGCAGCCGCACATTGCAACCAGTCACCGGGAGATTCGCCAAAGGAAAGAGAGGTTTTACAAAATTCCTGCAATGGCTTTAAATCTATTTCTCCACCCACTAAGGCTAATGCTGTATGACCACCTAAGGAGTGACCAATAACTGTTACTTGCTCTGTGTTGAGCTTTCCTTGCAGTTGTCCTGCTTGAGTATTCAGTTTTTCTAATTCGTTGAGTAAAAAGCTGACATCTTGCGGTCGGTCAACAAATTCCCTGGCTGGTAGTAATTGCGCCAAGTTGACTTGACTAGAAACCTTATTGATGGCAGTAGAATTACTTCCTGGATGCTCAATTGCCGCAACTGTGACCCCGTGGGAAGCTAAATGACGTGCCAAATAGCTAAAAAATTGGCGATTGGCTCCCAATCCGTGGGAAAGTACTACCAATGGCGCTTGGGTATTTTGCTGACTCCAATAAATATCTACAGGAATACGGCGGTTGCGTTGACTGTCTTGGAAGGTGAGTGTCTGCTGCTGAACTGTTGCTTGACCTGTGGCTGCGGGGTCAAAGGTTGGCTGAAAAGGCGTATTATTTTTTACTAAAAGTTCTCGTTCTAGCAAACGACCCAAAACTTGACTTTGTAAGTTATTGGCGTTAAAGGCTAAGGCAATTTGCGCTGCTTGAGAAGCGTCTACTGTAATATTTTCTTGTGGATAAGCTCGCAAAAAACCAATTGCACTTAAACCGTTGACTTGACGCAAAGATAGATTGAGTGCTGCCTGGAGGGTTTCTGGCGTACTGCCTGGTATTGCCGCTTCTAAGGAACTAATTAATTGTCTGCCTTGTGGCGATCGCGCTAATTCATCGATGAATTTATCGGCAAATCCTGGATCGACTTGTAACTGTCGATTCAGTAATTCCCCTATTTGCGGTGTTAAGACAGCACTATATAGTTGTAAGTGTTCTGGTAATTTACCTGTTTTGGCAAATCTTTCAACGTCACTGATATTTAAAGATTGTTGAAAGGGGCCCAAGCGAATAGTAACTGTTTCTGCTGCTTTAGCTGTGGGAATGCCGACACCGCAACTTACAGCTAAAGTTAAACTGCACAATAATCCTTTAATGAAGGATGTTTGAGGTAGATTTTTGCCTAGCCAAGAGTACATACGATGTGAGGAGTGAAAATGTCAGTCAACTTATTGACTACAATTATGGGTTTGAAGTTGCCATCGCTAGACAAATAAAACAACTTCAAACCCACTATTTTTATTATCCTTGAGCCACAGTTTTTAGAACAGACCGAATATAGCTCTGAATACTCCTAACAAACCGCCTAGTGGGTTAACTACTGTACCCACAGCATCGCCAGCCGAGGCTAAACCAGAGCGGTTGACGATAACAACGTCATTATTGCGGAGTATGGGATTAGTTTCTTCATTAATTCCTTGGGAGAAATCAACTTTAACTTCCCGCTTAGTCACAGAACCATTAGGATTAAGGCGAACTAAATCCACTGTGGTTGTTCTAGCTCTAGCGTCGTTGAATCCACCCGCAGCCAGTAATGCCTGATTTAAAGAGCTATTGGGCTTAATGTCTACGGCGCCCGGTCGTTTAACTTCGCCTACTACGCCCACTTGAATTGTCGCCGGAGACAAAGTGGTGGCAGCTAATTGAGTAGCTTCTGCTGTATTGATCTCAGTGGCAGTAGGAATGACAATTGTATCTCCGTCCTGCACAATTATGTCTTGATCAATATCACCGCTTTGTAATAATTCCCAGAGATCGATATTTATATTTTGTTGTGAACCAGTTCTTGTGGGTCGGCGAAGTTGGAGATTACGAACATCCGCTTGTGATGTAATTCCTCCAGCTACTTGCAGCGCTCGCATTACAGTGGGTAAACCACCAGCGCCTTCTTCACCTCCACCACCCTGGCCAACAAGATATGAGCCAGGACGATTCACTTCACCAATTATGGCTACAGTACGTGGTGTTGTGGGGCTAGCGGCAAAGTTGGCTGAAAATAAATTTCGTGCTTCTGCGACGTTGAAAGTAGTTGCAGTTGGCACAACTATGGTGTCACCATCTCTTAAAGTAATATCTTGGTCTATCCTACCTGTTTGAATTAGTTCTTTTAAATTGAGATTAACAACTTGCTCTGAAGAACGTCCAATTTTCCGTCTTAATTGCACTTGAGTTACATCTGCTGCCAAGGTCACGCCTTGGGCTGTGGTGAGTGCAGCTAATACAGTTGGGTATTGTACCCCTGGATTTTGGCCTGCGCCACCTTGTAAGTTCAGAGTATAAGACCCAGGACGTGTTACTTCTCCAGCAACTAAAATATTAATAGGTCTAGGTGATAACAGGTTAACTGAAATCAGGGGACGTTTGAGAAAGCGAGAATACCTGTTGGCAATTTCATCAGCCGCTTGTTCGGTTGTCAGACCCAAAACGGAAACACTGCCAATTAAAGGTAGGTTAATTGATCCACCTGGAGGAATTTGATATTCGCCTGTATATTCTGGTACTTCAAATACGTTTACGCGAATCAGATCACCACCACCCAAGGAATAATTAGTATCTATTGGTACACTTGGCGCTACTTGTTGTCCCGTAGGAAATATTGGTTGTGTCCCCGGTGCTACTTGTTGTCCTGTAGGAAATACTTGTTGACCCGTTGGTGATGCTGGTTGTGTTGGTGGTACTAATTGTCCCTGAGCTAGGCTCGCAGACGGTACAGCCGCATTGACAGCCGTTAACAAAGCCACACCCATAACTGGTTGGGTGAGGAATTTCAGCAAACCTGTGTTAAGCATATTTACCTTAGACTCTGAGACTGTGATCGGCATAGTTTTTTATAAACATCTAAATTTTGACTATACTTAATTATTCATGTTCCCCGATTCAAGTTCCCCAACATTACTTATTTTCCTAGAAAAGTGTAATTTTCCGGAGGGATATTTATTTATTAATGTTGAATTTTTAGTAAAGTTAACTTAAAGATGTACTTGAGTTTCAGTCTAGTATAAATTCGCTCGTATGGTATTTGATTGACATCAAAAATATCATCATTTTATTTGAGTTAAAAAAATTACTTTTGTCATCAATAACATTCATCTACAGCAGCCACAGTTTATACTTTAGGGGCTTGATCAACTAAAAATTCTCAATAAATAAAAAGAGAATTTTAACTGTTATTTTGGACAAAATAGCTGGTATTGGATAAATTTGACAGATGTATGAGGAAATTTTCTCTCACTCTTCTCTAGAATCGAACACTTGCGTATACGGTATCTTCTGCCATAGAAAGATTTACGGTGAAAAATTTGACCAGTCAGAAATACTAATTAACCGACTTACTTTTTTGTAACTGTTGAATAAAGAAATCTTCTAAGGAGTGGCGAGATAAGTTCATAGAAATGATTTGTCCCCCCATCAAACGGAGACTAGCAAGAAAATCATAATAATCTTCTTGTAGTGTGCCTTGCCAAGAACCGTCATGGTTAAATACTAGGCTCGGTATCCATTTTTTTAAAATTTCCCCATCACCACCTTGACCTTTGACGTAATATGTGTTTCCAGTTCCTAAAAGTTCATAGAGAGAACCAGAACAAATTATTTTACCTTGAGAGAGAATAGCTATGCGATCGCAAATTTGTTCGACTTCACTAAGAACATGACTGTTAAAGAAAATCGTCTTCCCGGCGGCTTTCAGCGACAAAATAATTTCTCGCATTTGGTAGCGTCCCACAGGATCTAAACCAGACATGGGTTCATCGAGAAATATTAAGTCTGGATCATTGATCAGTGCCTGGGCCATACCCACACGCTGTAACATACCTTTAGAATAACGCCGCATCTGCTTTTTCCGGGCATCAGCTACTGATAAACCCACTAATTCCAACAGTTGGGGAATGCGTTGACGTTGTACACTTTGAGGAATTTGGAATAACCCAGCCGCTAGCTGTAAAAATTCCCAGCCCGTGAGATAGTCATATAAATAGGGATTTTCTGGCAGATAACCGATACGTTGTTTAGCATGGCGATCGCCTAATGGCTGGCCTAATAATAAACCCTTGCCGGAAGTAGGGCGGATAATTCCCAACAACAGTTTTAACAGAGTAGTTTTACCAGCACCATTAGGCCCTAGTAACCCAAAGGTTTCACCTTGGTGTACCGTAAGCGAACAACCTTTAAGGGATACAATCTTTTGATTCAGCCAAAATCCCGTGCGATAGACTTTTCGCAAATCAGCAGTGAGGACTACTGGCGGATTTTCTGTAATATTCAGCGGAGAATTAAGGGTGTCTGCACCAGACTTCATCTCAGTTTCGTGTATTAATTGCAGTGTACCCAATGGTCTAACAGTCACAATTACCACTAGGTTTGTCAATTATCACAAACCAAATAGCTAATTGACACCCTCTGTATCATTTTTACAGAAAACCCTTGGAACTGGGAATAGTCCCACCGCGACGAGGATCAATTTCCACAGCCATGCGGGTAGCTCTAGCAAAAGCTTTAAATGTCGCTTCAATAATATGATGGGAATTAATACCATCCAGTTGGCGAATGTGAAGTGTCATTTGGCTATGGTTGACCAAAGCTACAAAAAACTCGCGTACTAGCTGAGTATCATAGATTCCCACTCGCTGGGTAGGAATATCCAAGCCGTAACTCAGGTGGGGACGTCCAGAAAAATCTAGCGCCACTTGCACTAAAGCTTCATCTAAGGGTGCGAGAAAATTACCAAAGCGGACAATCCCTTTTCTATTCCCTAATGCTTGACTGAAAGCTTGTCCTAAAGTGATACCCACATCTTCATTGGTGTGGTGGTCATCAATTTCCCAGTCTCCCTGGGCTTGGACATTTAAGTCAATCAACCCGTGGGAGGCAATTTGATGCAACATATGATCCAAAAACGGAATCCCGGTGGCTGCGGTGCAGATACCTGTACCATCCAGGTTAATGGTAACTTGCACATCCGTTTCACCAGTGGTGCGGTGAACAGAGGCCACGCGAGCAGTTTGAGTTTCGATAATTTGGCGTTGGACGGAGTCCTTACTGAAGGTATCGCTTGTTTGCATAAAGAAAGGGGAGTGGGGAGTAGGGAGTAGGGAACTTAGGTTCTTTTATAGGTATAAGCTACGGTGTACACACATCTTTGTGCTGCGTACAAAATGTGGATTGATCCCCCTAAATCGCCCTTATTAAGGGGGACTTTGATTATTTTCCCCCCTTTTTTCTACGCCGAAGGCGCATCCCCGAAGGGGTTTAGGGGGGGTTAGGGGGGATCGAAACGCTGTTAGGCAACTTGATACAACTTGTGTGTACACCGTAGCCACTCCCTCAATATTACATTCCCATGATTTCATATCCTGCATCTACGTACAGAACTTGCCCGGTGATGCCACTTGCTAAATCGCTGGATAGGAATGCTGCTGTGTTGCCTACTTCTTGCTGGGTGACGGTGCGTCGGAGGGGGGCTACTTCTTCTACATGGTGAATCATATCTAAGATTCCGCCTACTGCTGATGATGCTAAAGTGCGAATTGGCCCGGCGGAGATGGCGTTGACTCGAATGTTTTGTGGCCCTAGTTCAGCTGCTAAATAACGTACGCTAGCTTCTAAACCTGCTTTGGCTACTCCCATGACGTTGTAGTTGGGAACAGCTCTGACACCGCCTAAATATGTCAGGGTAATAATACTACCTCCTTCTGTCATTAGCGGTTTGGCTGCGCCGCTTAATTGTACCAAAGAGTAGGTGCTAATTTCTAAAGCGGTTTTAAATCCAGCACGCGAGGTTTGGCTAAAACCACCAGTTAAATCGTCTTTGTTGGCGAAAGCTAAACAGTGAATAAGAATGTCTAGTTTGCCCCATTTTTCTTGAATGGCTGCAAAGGTAGACTGAATTTGTTCGTCATTTTGGACATTACAGGGAACAAATAAGCTGGGATTAAGAGGTTCCACTAATTCGGCAACTTTTTTCTCCATCTTGCCTCGGTCATCTGGCAAGTAAGTAATACCTAAGTTAGCTCCTGCTTGATGCAGTTGTTGAGCAATCCCCCAGGCGATGGAGCGGTTATTGGCAATTCCTGTAACTAAGGCGTTTTTTCCAGTGAGATTCAGCATAGAAATTGTAAATGCAACCAATCATTAGGAGCATACTAGAATCTGAGGTGAGTTTGTCTGGCTTTTACACATGATTTGCAAAAATGATGATTATGTGAACTGTTTTTGGAAAAATTTTGCTAGATAATCCTTAAGATATTCTCAAGATATTATGAAAATTTGGGCAAAAAACCTGATGACTACAACTGTGCAAGTACTTATAACAACTACTAGCTAAAAACATGAAAAATTATGTATCATTATGAACAAATAACTGTGAAGTTGTGGGCTTGAGTATAGGAATGCACAGAAAGGTTGACGGTGCTTTATTCTTTTTTCGGGTGTATTCTTAGGTAATCAGTTTTTGTTTTTCCGGCATTGGGTAGGGGAAGGGAGATGATCGTGACACAAGATAAAGCCCTAGCAAATGTATTTCGTCAGATGGCAACTGGAGCTTTTCCTCCGGTTGTGGAAACGTTTGAACGCAACAAAACGATCTTTTTTCCCGGCGATCCTGCTGAACGAGTTTATTTTCTTTTAAAGGGTGCTGTTAAACTTTCCAGGGTGTACGAAGCAGGTGAGGAAATAACGGTAGCACTGCTGCGGGAAAATAGCGTTTTTGGTGTGTTGTCATTGCTGACGGGAAATAAGTCAGATAGATTTTACCATGCAGTTGCATTTACCCCTGTAGAGTTGCTTTCAGCTCCTATTGAACAGGTAGAGCAAGCACTCAAGGAAAATCCAGAATTATCCATGTTGATGCTGCGGGGACTATCTTCGCGGATTTTACAGACAGAGATGATGATTGAAACCTTGGCTCACCGGGATATGGGTTCGAGGTTGGTGAGTTTTCTGTTAATTCTTTGTCGTGATTTTGGTGTTCCTTGTGCAGATGGAATTACGATTGATCTCAAGTTATCTCATCAGGCGATCGCTGAGGCCATTGGTTCAACTCGTGTAACTGTCACCAGGTTATTAGGGGATTTGCGTGAGAAAAAGATGATTTCCATCCACAAAAAGAAGATTACTGTGCATAAACCTGTTACGTTAAGTAGGCAGTTCACTTAAAAGCAATTGAAGGAGGTGGAGTGGCAAGTGTTGTGTTTTTCAAGATGACACCCATAGCTGGAGGTAAATCTAAAATCGTGAGTAGTTTCAGCTATTGCCAATATTCCATCCTCCACCAGATAATGTTTGAAAGTAGTAGGCTGTATCTGGAAGCATTATGCCTCCGGCACACTACGTGAACGGTAGCTGAAGATGACCACCGGGTACATCCTTATAGCAGCAATTTTAATTTTGGGGGGCGTAATTGCCACTGTGGGCGATCGCATTGGCACACGTGTTGGCAAGGCTCGCCTCTCACTATTTAAGCTTCGTCCCAAAAGCACAGCAGTACTAGTGACTATTTTTACTGGTGCATTGATTGCCACATCAACTTTGGGAATCTTATTTGTAGCTGATGAAGGATTAAGACAAGGGGTCTTTGAGCTAGAGGATATTCAAAGAGACTTGAGGGAAAAGCGCGAACAGCTAAAAGTTGCCGAAACTCAAAAAAGTCAGGTAGAAAGTGAGTTAAGCCAAGCAAGAATTGAACAAGCCCAAGCACAACAAGAGTTACAGGTAATTAATAAGTCCTTACAAGCAGCAAATACTAAACAACGGGAAACTCAAGCACAACTAAACCGCACCCTCAGCCAACAGGCCCAAACCCAAAAACAACTCCAACGCACCCAAGGTCAGTTAAGTCAAGTAGCTAATCGCTATCAACAAGCCCTAACGGAACTGCAAAGCGTTTATGATCAAAGAGAAGTATTGCAGTCAGCCATTGAAGAACTCAGGGCAGAACGTCAACGACTTTACGCCGAAGCAAAAAAAGCCATTGATGAAGCCAAAACAGCTATTGACCAGCGCGATCGCAAAATTGCCGAACTAGATGGATTAATTAAAAAGCGCAATGAAGAAATTGCGGCGCGAGAACAAGTAATTGCCATTAGGGAATCTCGCCTGAAAGAATTAGAAAGACAACAGAATTATTTAGAACAAGAAGTAGCCAGACTAGAAAAATATTACCAGTCATACCGTGATTTGCGTTTAGGCAAACTAGCTTTATTTCGGGGTCAAGTTTTGGCATCTGGTGTAGTTCGTGGTATAAACCAAGCAGACCTAGCGCGTCAGGTGGTAATCCAGCTGTTGCAGGAAGCTAACCGCAATGCCAATATTGAACTCTCAGAACCTGGGACAATCCCTGCAAATCAAGATATATTGCGCGTTACCCCAGAAAGAATTGAGCAATTAACCCAGCAAATTAACGATGGTAGGGAATACGTCGTGCGAATCTTCTCAGCTGGCAATTATGTCAGGGGAGAAGACCAGATAGAATTTTTTGCAGATACAGCGCGCAATCAACTAGTGTTTTCCGGAAGTGAGGTTTTGGCCACAACTACGGCTGATCCTAAAAATATGACAACCTATCAACTGCGGCAAAGACTGGATCTGCTAATTTCGGCTTCTCAATTTCGGGCCCGGAATGCGGGAATTGTAGAAAATGTCCAATTAGACAATACTTTTTTACGCTTTTTCTCCCAATTAAGGCAGTATGAGCAAACGGTGGAAATCAAAGCGATCGCAGCCGAGGATACTTATACAGCCGGGCCATTAAGAGTAAGACTGTTGGCTATCGTCAACGGACAAGTTCTGTTTAGCACTTAATAAAAAAGGTTGGCTCGTAGTCAGGACTTTAGTCCTGAACTGAGGGACTGTAGACTCATAGCAGCTTCTACAAACTTTTTATCTGTCAGGATGATTTGGCGGACTTAAATTTTGACTTTCAAGGCAGCGGTACTAGTCCTTAAAATAAGAAATAACGCTGTGCCATTGGTAAAGAAGTAGCCGGTTCACAAGTCAATAATTTTCCATCCACCCTCACATAAAAGGTTTCCGGATCAACCTCAATCTGGGGAGTCGCATCGTTGAGTTTCAAATCTGCCTTACTCAGATTACGTGTATTACTAACCGCTAAAGTACGACTTTTTAAGCCAAGTTGAGCGGGTATACCCCCATCCAAAGCGGTTTGAGAAACAAAGGTAATAGAGGTATGTGTCATTGCGCCACCAAAACTGCCAAACATCGGACGCATATAAACTGGCTCAGGAGTAGAGATACTGGCGTTGGGATCACCCATTTGCGCCCAAGCTATCATTCCTCCTTTAATAACAAGCTCTGGTTTTACCCCGAAAAAAGCTGGTTTCCACAAACACAAGTCGGCAACTTTACCTTTTTCAACGGAACCCACATAGTTAGCAATTCCGTGAGTTATAGCCGGGTTAATAGTATATTTAGCGACATAACGCTTGGCCCTAAAATTGTCATGAGTTTCATAAGGATTTCCCGGTGACGGCAATAATCCCTTTTGTACTTTCATCTTATGGGCAGTTTGCCAAGTACGAATAATTACTTCCCCTACCCTTCCCATAGCTTGGGAATCTGAAGCCATAATACTTATAGCACCCATATCGTGCAACAAATCTTCCGCGGCGATGGTTTCCTTACGAATCCTCGATTCAGCAAATTTGACATCTTCCCGAATATTTTTATCGAGGTGATGGCACACCATTAACATATCTTTGTGTTCATCAAAAGTGTTGATGGTGTAGGGACGAGTGGGATTTGTCGAAGCGGGCAACACATTGGTTAAACTGCAAACTTTCAGAATGTCAGGCGCGTGACCTCCGCCTGCACCTTCAGTATGGTAAGTGTGAATGACACGGCCTTGAAATGCCGCAATGGTATTTTCCACAAATCCGGCTTCGTTGAGCGAATCGGTATGAATTGCTACCTGTACATGATATTCATCGGCAATGGTAAGACAATTATTAATAGCATCGGGAGTAGAACCCCAGTCTTCGTGCAGCTTTAAACCAATGACTCCCGCAGCGACTTGTTCAACTAATCCTTGGGGTTGGCTGGTATTGCCTTTGCCCAGCAAACCTATATTCATGGGGAAGCCATCAGCAGCTTGGAGCATCCGGTGAATATTCCAAGTACCAGGGGTGCAAGTAGTGGCAAGAGTCCCAGTAGCCGGGCCAGTACCGCCGCCAAGCATAGTAGTTATACCTGATGCCAAAGCCGTTTCAATTTGCTGGGGACAAATAAAGTGAATGTGGCTATCGATGGCTCCAGCCGTGAGAATTTTGCCTTCTCCAGCTATTACTTCCGTACCGGGGCCAATAATGATATCAATGTTGTCTTGAGTGTAGGGATTACCTGCTTTGCCAATTTCGACGATTTCCCCATTTTTAATGCCAACATCGGCTTTAACGATGCCCCACCAATCAAGAATCAAGGCGTTGGTAATCACCAAATCTACTACCTTGGGATCTTGGGCTTGGGTGAGGGGAGATTGTCCCATACCATCTCGGATCACCTTACCACCGCCGAATTTCACCTCATCGCCATAGAGAGTACCCCCGTAACTGGTGTAGTCTGCTTCTACTTCAATGAATAAATCTGTATCAGCAAGACGGACGCGATCGCCTATAGTAGGGCCAAACATGGCTGCGTATTCTCGACGGTTCATGCGGTAGCTCATTTTTACTCCTGAATTAACTTGAAAATTACCTAAGTTTTAACTAGCAAATAACCTGTGAGACAATTTTTGATGTCGCATTTGGGCAACATCGATAAAAGGGGTACAAGACCACATTTCATTTAAGCTGATTGATGCAGCAGCTTTGCAGATTGCCTCAATATCTGGCGCTAGCTGAAGCAGGACTTGTTGTGCTTGAATATGTCCGACAACACTTAAGCGGATAGCAGCCCCCAATAAACCGGCAATGAAGCTATGTAAAAAAGCCAATACAGTATCCCCTTTACTCAAACCCGCTACCCTACCGACGACAGCAAAAATTACCGGATGTAAGCAGTGAATTTTACCTGTAACGGCATCTTGATTGAGGGTGTTTAATTGAGAGTCTTTCCATGTGGAACTAGCAACCATCAGCAAGGCTCGTCCGCTTTTGCGTTGGGTTTCACGAGTTTTTTCTACTAAGGTTTGAGCAAATAGTTGGGTATCAGCTTGTCGCACAGCTGCTAAGTCACCACTTGCACTTCCTTCATAGGCATGAATTAATGCAACTAGATCCGTAGTTCCTATCTTATTACGCAATAACAGCCGCAGAAATATCTGTAAGTCTTCACAACCGTGTAGTTGTTCGTCTTGAACCAGGCATTCTAGCCCATGAGACAGGGTAAACGAGCCAGAAGGGAAAAACGAATCAGATAATTGCATCAGAGCAAGTTGTTGGGCGATCGCAGATATCGGTTGATTCATTAGCTGTGATGGTGGTGTGTGTGGTGAGAAAAGTCAAGCTGTGTGGCTGACGATGGTGATTCATAGTCAATTTTTAAACCAGGAATCTGGAAATTGCGGATGGTTGATTCCATGACTTCCACATCTGCGGCTAGCTGGAGATAAAGCTTGTGATTTTGCACAATAATCGGCCAATGGTGATTTCCTAGAACATGGCCCAGATGAACCAATTCGATAGCGCGATCGCCTACTGGCTCGGTAAAACTCAATACCATCAATTTTTGCTCTTGCAGATGAATTAGTAATAAGTTACCTTGTTGGGTTTCTAAGACATCTCCTTCTTGCAGTGACCAATCACGACTTTTGACAATTCCTACAGCTATGCCAGAGCTAGTGTGAGCGTGAATCCTCCCTTTACGACTATCACTTTGACTAATAGAAACTTCTAAATAACGCTCCGAGCAACGAGCTTGTTCTACCTGTGAAGCGAGACTAGTGTTATCAGTTAAATTGCCTAGATAAATTTGTGCTAATTCAGTCATAACGAATCAGGTAAAGGAGATTGATAGCTACTGCGGCGCACACAGTTGAGAACGTATTTCCAATAGTTTTTAAGTTCTTGAGTTCCACTAGCCATAGCCCTAATCAACAGACCTTTGTGATCAGGTAAGATCGAACTTGCTACAGTCAAATTAGAGCAATTTGCAGCTGCTAAATTTTCTACACTGGCACTCAATAACTCCCAGTTGGTTTCGGGTAAGATGACAATTAAACTACCAAGGACAGGCCCACAGGAAAAAAGATGACTTTGAATAAAGGGATTAAGCTTTCCTTCTAAGCGCATGGCATCACTAAACCATAGCTCTCCCAAAGTAGAAGTCACGCGCAGGCGACTAAAATAATGTTGAAACTGGTAAAATTCTCCTCTAGCCAGCCTTCCTGGGAGAATGATTTCACTTAAGCATAGTTTTGCGGTGTCATGAATTTTAATATTTATAGTTTGCTCTAAAGCTGCATCTGCGTACAAAATCAAGGGTTCTGGGATCAACTCTAAGCTCGCTCCTGGGCCAATTTCAATTTCATAATGTGTTGTGGCTGTGGCTGCGGGCATAGAATGAACTTTAGTAGCAGCCTGATCGGTGAGGTAAAGGCTAGTATTAGCGGCCAGTTGCAAAGAAACATTCAACTCATCTCCAGCGAGTAAACCTGGAGAAGTACTCACAATATAGAGATAGGCGCGATGGGAATCTTCTTCATCATCAAGACGAAATACGGGAGAGACGCTTAAGGGATAAGTTGCATATTGGTGACTAATAATAGTTTGACCAAAGCGATCGCACTTCAGCCCTAACTCTAAGTTATTTGTAGATTTAATAGTTTCCAAATTTGGTAAAGATAACACATTGAACCTCAACGAAGGAATGTGGATTTAATAAAATACAGAACCTCACCCCCAACCCCTCTCCTTAGTAAGGAGAGGGGAGACTTTGACGCAAGTCAAAGGCGGGGTGAGGTCAAAAATTAGACTTGCATATTATTTAATTCATATTCCTAAGCTGCTACACAGCTAATTAATTATGTAATGACAGAAGGACTGCGAAACAAAACTGTCTCCAAAATAAAGTTCACCACCTCATCCAATCCTGCTTGTGTCTTGCAATTGGTATAAGCTATGGGCTTACCTCGACGGTGTAAGGGGGCTTGTTGGCGGATTAATTCCAAATCTGCACCCACATAAGGAGCAATATCAATTTTATTCACCACCACTAAATCAGCTTGTAAAAAGCCTGGGCCTTTTTTGCGAGGGATATCATCTCCTGCACCTACGTCAATCACAAAAATATAGGCATCCACCAACTCATAACTAAAAGTAGAAGCCAGATTGTCACCGCCGCTTTCAATCAGGATCAGGTCTAATTGAGGAAACTGTAATTCAAAGTCCTTAACGGCTAAAAGATTCATTGTTGGATCTTCTCGAATCGCTGTGTGCGGACAGCTACCCGTCTCGACACCAATAATCCGTTCTGGAGGTAAAAAGCCTCGTCCTTTGAGCCGATCTGCATCTTCTGTGGTGAGTAAGTCATTGGTGACAACAGCAATTTCAATGCCTTGATGCATCAATAAAGGAACAATACACTCAATCAAGGCTGTTTTTCCGCTACCCACTGGCCCCCCAATTCCTAGCCGGGCTGCTGACTTTGACATGGCGCATCTCCCTTTTATTGCTGATCTACATACCCATTGACTAATCCATTAAAACCATAAATCTGGCGCGTACCACCATAGGGGACTAACTCGACTTCTTTTTCATCCCCTGGTTCAAATCTGATGGCTGTACCTGCGGGAATGTTGAGACGCATTCCTTTGGTTTGATTGCGGTCAAATTGCAGACCAGTGTTTACTTCATAAAAGTGGAAATGAGAACCCACCTGGATGGGGCGATCGCCTATATTACTGACCCGAAGTTTGACAATGTTTTTCCCAGCATTCAGTTCCAGAGGTTCTGATTTGGTAATAATGATTTGTCCTGGGGTCATTGCTATTTTGGCGACCTTAATTGAGGAGGTCAAATTGTTGAAGTTCGCACCCTCAACTTTAATATCCTCTAAATTGGCAACGTTGCCGGTAAAGGTTTTACTCCGACCCCGAAAATCCTCATATTCGTACAGGGTAACTTTCATACCTGCGGGGACTGTTAACGAACTCAGTTGATTATAACCAATGCCCAAATCGTTAATGTTATGTTCACCTTCATCTAGCTCTTTTTGGGTTCCTTGAAAATCAGCATGAGCGTAAATTGTCACTTTATTACTCGTATACATTTATATATCCTTTTAATATCAATTCTCCATCTAAAATTTGGAATAGTATTAGTCTTGAATCGGATTGTGTACTGTTACTAATTTTGTTCCATCGGGAAAGGTGGCCTCTATTTGCACTTCATGAAGCATTTCTGGAATACCATCCATGACATCATCCCGATGTAAAAGTTTTGTGCCTTCACTCATTAACTGACTAACAGTTTTTCCTTCTCTTGCTCCTTCCATAATCGCAGCAGAAATGTATGCCATTGCTTCAGGGTAATTAAGCTTTAACCCTTTTTCTTTCCGTCTTTCTGCTACCAACGCCGCCGTAAAAATCAATAATTTGTCTTTTTCTTGAGGTGTTAGTTGCATAAAATTTTTCCTTAGATATAAATAATTTTATGAGTGATTCAATGTATACACGCTTTGAAATTTTCTCAGTATCTTAGCAAAAATGCAAGGATAGTTAAGAACAGTTAAACAAATAGTTATGGCATTCGCCAAGTAGCCTCGAGCATCAACGGATCATCAAACCCAGATAACCAAAGACTCAAAGCCTGTTACCTCTTTCCTTTGATATGTCAAATTGAACACTCCAGATACAGTAGTAAGTTCAATTTTGGAATCAACTTGATGGCTGGTTTAGTTGCTTACACGTATATACCACAAAAACCATTTCTTGACATTTATACCAAAGACTGGACTGCTCTAATCATGCTATTTTTTAGTTCTGTCGAACTCCTAAGAAAACGAAAGGTTTTCTTTCGCCCTTCCCGCAGGTGCGCCTTCCTTGGAGACTCACGTTAAAATTATGAAAAACGCCATGATATTAAAATATTTAACCCAAAATTATTTATAGGATTTAAGTGTATTTGATATGACTATCAGTGAATTTTCGCCAACGCAACCAGTTATTTTGGGCTTTGACCCAGGTAAAGACAAGTGTGGTTTAGCCATTATGGGGCTAGATCGACAACTATATTATCATCAAGTCGTAGTTGCTCCAAAGGCGATCGCTACCATTGAAACACTACGCCAACAATTTCCAGTTTCCTTGCTAGTCATGGGTGACCAAACTACCGCTAAAAAATGGAAACAGCAACTGCACCAGGAATTGACAGATCAGCTCAACATTATTTTAGTAGATGAACGCTACAGCACTTTAGAAGCACGCGATCGCTATTGGCAAATGTACCCACCCAAAGGACTGACAAAGCTATTACCACAGGGTATGCGACAGCCGCCACGACCCATAGATGATATTGTGGCCCTCCTCTTAATTGAAAGATACTTAAATCGCCTAACAATCAGTAGGGAGTAGAGACTGGGATTAGGCAATATCAAGGAAAAGAACTAAAGTTCAGCCCGAATAGTAAAAGCATAATCTCCCCCAGGCTCTAGCTGGTAATCTTGTTGTTCCAAAAAGCGGCCGAGGGGTTCTTTAATAAGTGCGCGACCTTGAGATGGTTTAACTGACAATTCTCCCTGGCGGAAATGCCACAGGAAATGCCACTCAAAGGCACCCGCGCTGACTTCACCTTCAAGGAAGCCATGTTGCCACGATTGGCGGATAATTCTGACATGGGCAATGGTTTCTGGCAGACGTTTAGCACTCACAATGCTTGGTGTCACGTGTGGGATAACAGCTGATTCTGTAGATTACTTCCTAGTAGCCTACTTCTTTTATTTACCAAACTTCGCTGAAATCGACAAACGAACAAAGGGAATATTTTTGTAGAGATATTTAACTGGACTTTATGCATTTTTATAGAACGTGATGCCTGGGGTAACCCGTTCAAAAGCATCTACACATTTATTTCCGCGCCGCGATACTAGAGCATAGACGCAAGATATCAATTTATTTTTTGGATGAAATATTTGTTTTAACTGAACGATGAATCAATCGGCAAGGCCAACAAAAAGCTCCACAGATACTTACCGAAGCCACAGTAGCTATAACTTGCCAACTTGACATTGACGGCGGAGTCTCTGAATCTGAAGATTGAGCTTTAAGGTCTTTAACTAGCTCTGGTGTTGAATGACATAGTTGACTGGCTGTACTCACCCCTTCAATTGCCGCTCCAATTAGATAAGCTACCAGGGCAATTCCTAGCCAGTGATTCATAATATTGAAGTGGTTAAATTCTGAGAAGATGATTGACCATGAGTAATTGTGCTGTTGAATATAATTATTAATTGCCTTGACCAAATAATTGTCGGCCTTCCGCCGTATCACGAATTAGGGGCAGCTTGGATTCAATGTAGGTATTGAGACTCTTGTCTGTATGTGTTTCCAAGGGTTGCTGGGCTTTTAATTTCTGAAGAAGTAGTTGTACTAAGGCTGCATCGTCAAACTGAAGCAAAGTGCTAACTTGGGTAGACTCAATTACACTCCAGATTTGTTGTATTGTTTTGGCAGTTATCATGAGTCTTCTTTTCCTTAAGATTTTCTTTATATTCTCATGATTTCACGATTAGTGCTACATTGCACCCTCAAAAGTAACTAATCAACACAATCAGAGATGGCTGAATATGAGTTTGGTTACATAAATTAATAATATGTGGCAACTAATTTGGATATGCTGTAAAACTACCAAAATTACCCTATCCTGAAAGTGGGTCTTCTGTGATCACAGACGAGTCGCAACTTAGACTTTCATTTAAGCTTTAGCCTGTCCCCTCCTTGATCATACTTGAGTTTTTCTATCAAGGGGCTAATTTTAATTAGCTAAATGATAGTTTCCTGTAACTGACTTTCTAAATTGGCCCGTAAACACAAGTCGGCTATAGACCACACCCACAATTTATTGACATTCTCACTAAAATCTTCTGGTTTGTGGGTGACAATCGCATCTAAGTGCCAATAATCAACACAAGCTAACTCGACGGCAGATTCAAAATCCTTTAAGGGTAATGAGCGTGCTTGCTGAAGAATTTGCTGGTTAATATGGCAAACTTGAATTTTTGCTTGTAACCAATAACTGACTATTTTAGCAATCTTATGGTTTTGTAAGCACTTAGCATAAGTGTAAATTTTCTGCCAGCCAACCTCTGTAATGTGCATCTGAATCAATGGATTTGTGCTGTCTAATAATTTACTAATGTCTTCTGTAAATTCTTGACGATGCATCAAAGCTTCTAATATTAAATCAGCATCAAATAAAATTCTGATCACTTTCAATCCCCTGGATATTCCGATAACTGTAGCGTCACAACTGAGCTAACACACATTCAATTTGCATCTTTGCTACTGAGAGTTTTCAGCGCTTGCTCGTTTTAAATTCAATCAGTAATAATGTGATTTAAATTACTAAAAAATAAACATAAATACGTAAAAAATATTTCAGTTAAGTTTAGACATCAATAAATACAATCGGTAGTGGCAAGATTCCCGATAGCATGTCAAATTTTTGCCAAATTAGAATTTTGTCCCCATAAAAACAGGCGTGAACATCACATCAACCCGTTTGAATATAGGCTAGTACTGACTTAAAGATTACTTGAGATGACGAAAAGTTATTTATGATGTTCCAAACCAATCATATTCCGATGTAAAGTACCTGAAACCTCTAAGATGTACAGGGAAAGGAAAACAGGCAACGCTATCAGTATTTCTGGTAATGGATGTATATATTCGCCTAGCTTGCTTAAAAGATATACCTGCGCTTACCCGCCTAATTCCTAAATCTGCTAGGAAACTTCAAGCTAATTACTACACCTTCCAGCAAATTGAAGGCGCTTTGGGAAGTGTTTTTGCTGTCGATAGCCAACTTATTGATGATGGTACTTATTTCGTTGCTGAGAGCAAAAGCCAAATCATTGGTTGTGGCGGATGGAGCAAACGAAAAACTCTTTATGGAGGGGATCAAAGCAAAAGTATTGCCGAAGAAAGTTTCCTAGATCCCAAAATTGAGGCTGCCAAAATTCGGGCATTTTTTGTAGATCCCGCTTGGGCGCGTCGAGGAATTGGTAGCCAAATAATGCAACAGTGCGAGACAGCCGCATGTGATGCTGGATTTCAGAAACTAGAGATTATAGCTACTTTAGCTGGTGAATTTCTCTATGCTAAGTTTGGCTATCATGTGATTCAGCAATTTGATATCCCTTTGCCAAATGGTGAAATGCTGCCGGTAGTTCGGATGTTTAAGAATTATGCTGTGGATTAGCAAATTTAAGCTAAATTTTTAACTCTGATTTACTCATTCATATTACGATAAGTGGCAACTGCGGAAGGCGATATGCGGTTTAAGTAGCGGAAAATCCAATATTTAAATATAGTATCTAAAATTACGGGAAATGTAGCAATAAATAAGAATATAAAATCTCGATTTGCTGGTAAACCCCAATGGCGGGATACACCTTCTAAAATTACTTCCCAGCCATGAGGTGAGTGGAATCCGACAAAGACATCGGTAAATAAAATGATAATAAAGGCTTTGGCACTGTCACTAAGACCATAAACCACATGATCAAAAAAGTCTTTTAACACTAGGATAGAAGGCTTACTGACAATCAATACACAAATAAAAGCACCAACAGAAAAAATATCTGAAAAAACATTTTTAATAGCATTAGCACTTTCGTATCGAAATTCTTCAGCGATTTTACGTGCTTTAGCTGCTATTTCTTTTTCTACTTCTTCTGACGATAATGGCGGAGCAATACCAATCATATTTTCAAACTTAATTCTTTCTTCAAATCTCTGTAGTTCTACTAGTGCTTCTTCCTCCATTTCCAAATTAAGGAATATTTGCGTTGTTTCGGGATTTCTAAAGTTGTTAATTATCGGACCTACTATCAAAACTTTGGATATTTGATGCGTTAAAAGAGGTATGATAATTAATAGTAAAAGAAATCGAATAGATATTATTGTTCTTCTTTGAGTCTGACGGAAGTTTTTAACAACATCTTGTTCAGAATTTGGGTCTAGTTCAACTTGTAGACGCCCTATAGTACTTAAAATAGACCGGGGCAATATGCCCATACTATCAGCTTTGCGGCGCGGTTTTTTTGGCGGTTCTGGCTTTTGATTCGGTAATTGTGGTGTTGATATTTGTGTAGCGGAGGCATCGACTTTGACAATTTGAGGTTTATTTACTAAATCTGAAGAAATTATTTCATAATCCAGGTTATTATATTTTGAAGTAACTTGATCAATGAACTTCAAGTTCTCTAAAATTAAAGTAGCATTAGAATATTCTATACCCGTTTTCTGGATGGCTTTTTGATTAGATTCGTTAGCAAACCAACGACTAGCTCGAAACTCTGTCAGTCGCATCCGGACAATTTTTAATTGTTTCTTCAAGTCGGACTCAAAATAATCCATCACACTGTTACTGTAGATGGCTGAGTTTAAGTCTATTTTTCGACCGTTGAAATACTCGTCTTCGATGGCTTTAATCTTTATCGCTGCCTTGTAAGCTTCTTCTAGTGAACGCTCTGGAGTTAATAAGTACCATCTGTAAGCAGACAGTAAAAACGGGTAAATCTTTTGGCTAAAAATAGGCATTCTCATTGCAGGCAATCATCTAGCATTTATTAGTGATTATTAACTTTAAGTTAACGCACGCCGTATACTAGCAAATCTATAAGGGGAGAGTTTGTGATTTCTCATTCTATTTGGATTGTTGGCAATAGCCGTAGTGGTAAGACAACTCGCTTGATAGAACATTTTTCTTGCTGGTTATCTAGTAAAAATTATGATACTGAATCATTTTATACTAAAAAACAAGAGGAGCAAAAAGGTGGAATGGTACCACAACTCTCCTATCTCCAACAAACAGGGACAGGAGTTTTAATTTTAGCTGCCAATAGCGAGAATCGCCGGGCATTGGGGGATAAAATTGTTACAACAACTCAAGGGAAATATCCAGTTCGTGCCAAAACAATCCTCGGCTTTTTTCAAGATGAAGTTATTTTATTTTGGCCGTTATTGATTCAATTGTTGCATCTAAAAGCACAATTTCCGGTGCGATTACGCCCAGAAACCGAACAAGAATTGGCAACTAAACTTTGGCGTTCCCAGTTGGATGCAGCGACTTTGCAGCGTGCGGGAGTGAATGAGTATCGCTTAGTGCGACGGATTCTGGACTTATTGCAATTAGCGGCTTACAGTTGTCAACCATGTGAGAATATCGCCCAAGTTTTACAAACCAGCTTACAGGAAGAATTCATAGATTTAGAGCCGGAATTATTGGCATCTTTGTTATTAGATTGGCGTGACTTTTGTTTATCTAGAGGATTATTGACTTATGGCATTATTACAGAACTTTACAGTCAGAAATTATTAAGCGATCGCACATACCAACAATATCTCATGCAACGCTATCAAGCTGTACTGGCAGATGATGTAGATGATTATCCTGGGGTAGCTCGTCAACTGTTTGATTTTCTGTTAGATCACAATGCTGTGGGGATGTTCAGCTTCAACCCCCAGGGTGCAGTCCGCCTGGGGTTAGGTGCAGATCCCAATTATATGGAAGGTTTAGCCGGGCGTTGTCGAATAGAGAAGTTAACTCAAACACCCTTACCGTGTTTAGCAGAGACACTCAACACCCCAATGCTGGAATTAGTTACAGAACCGATGGCATTGTTGAGTTTACCAGATACAGTCCAATCAATTCAAACCACCTCCCGCGCCCAACTGTTGCGACACACCGCCGAAGAAATTGTCACAGCCATCAAAACAGGACAAGTAGAAGCAGAACAAGTAGCGATAATTGCTCCAGGTTTAGATGCGATCGCCCGTTACACTTTAGTCGAAATTCTCATCAAACAAAACATCCCCGTCGAATCACTCAACGAACAACGCCCCTTAATTAGTTCACCAGTGATTCGGGCATTACTCACCATGCTGGCATTAGTTTATCCCGGTTTAGGTCGCCTAGTAGATCGAGATGCCGTAGCCGAGATGTTAGTAGTCCTCAGCAGAAAACCCGAACCCCCAGAAAACATTTCCCAACTCCCAACTCCCCACTCCCAACTCTCCACCCACATAGATCCAGTACGCGCCGGCTTAATAGCAGATTACTGTTTTGTACCCCATCCTGATGAACCGAAATTACTACCAGTTTCCGCCTTCGAGCGCTGGGATAGAATTGGCTACGCAGCCACCAAAGCTTATGGTGAAATTTTAGAGTGGTTAGAAAAAGTGCGATCGCAACAACAACAGCGATTAATTCCCAGTCCAATTTCCTTGTTATATCTAGCAATTCAGCACTTTTTATGTAAAGATAGCAACCCCCCATCCGACCAAATGGCTGCACTGCGCGAATTACTAGAAACAGCCCAACACTACTGGGAAATCGACACCAGACTCAAACAAACCATTCCCCACTCCCCACTCCCAACTCCCAACTCCCCATTCTCCACCGTTGCTGAATTTATTCAACTTTTACGCCGTGGTACCATCACAGCCAACCCTTACCCCTTACGTCCCGTCGGCCCTTCCAGAAAAGCTGTGACCTTAGCAACAATTTTCCAATATCGGTCTAGTAGAAAATCTCATCGTTGGCATTTTTGGTTAGATGCTGGTTCCCCCTTATGGACAAAAGGCGGAGCAGCCACACTATTTGGCGCACCTTTTTTCTTGCAAGCAAGGCTAGGACAACCCTGGACAGCAGAAGACGAACAACAGTCAGAGGAGGAAAGATTACGCCGAATTTTGCTAGATTTACTGTCTCGCGTATCCCAGAAAGTGTATTTGTGTCACAGTGAATTAGCAGTTAATGGTCAAGAACAAATAGGCCCATTGTTATCTTTAGTCCACGCCTGTACACCATCTGAAGCAACAATTACACAAGACTTAACGGGAGTCTGAAAGCCCCGGAGGAAAAGGCACGTAGTGGCGTATTCCGCCGTGCTTTATAGCGCTACAGTGTACATACAAGTCTGAAAATTACACCACAAACATAGAAGGCTTGAAACCCTCTGGGATAGCACTTGTGTGTACACCGTAGGGGAATAAAGGAAAAAGGGGCAATGGGGTCTGGACATGAAACCTGGCCTTTTTTCCCCGACTCCCGACTCCCGACTCCCGACTCCCGACTCCCGACTCCCTCATTCTTTATTCTTGTTTTTGTTCTCTCGATTGACGCAACCTCTGTATAAGTTTTTCACTACCTTCTTCAGAAGAAGATAGCTGATTGCTATTGGTTTCCTCTACCGATGATGTTTGAGGAATCACAACCGGCGCGGGTGCTGGACTTTCAGTTCTGATTTGGAAATTTGGCAATGGTTGGACATTAGCAGCTGGCGCGGGTGCTGGTTTAACCGCTGCGGGTGTCTGCTGGGGAGTAGTCTCAGCAGTATTACCGTTATTTTCAAAACGCAGGTTAAATGGATAACTGCTAATTTGTTGATCTGCCTTGGGAGACTTGGTATTAAAATATTCTCTGGTCTTGACTTGCAATTCTGGAGAAACCGACTTGTCTTGGAATTTAATGTCTAAAACCTTACCATCAGTATCTACCACCAAGAAACCCGAAACTGTACCTTCAGCAGTGGGCTTGTTTGTGGCCACAGTTTCTCGAATAACTGCTTTTTGTGTCGCGCCTGGGTACTCTTGCTGAATTGCTGCTCTCAAGTCTTCGTATGAGGTGAGTTTAGCTACTAGTGTTTGCTCAGTCTGTGGCTCATTAACCTGCGCTAAGGGCAACTCAGGTGGTTTAGGTGCAGAACCCTGCTGCCATTTCGGGATACTTTCGTTAGCTAGGTTTAGTTCATCTCCAGCTTGTGGAGTTTGTTGGATACGCGCTATTAATGCCTGATTTCTGGTAAGTTGCTCTGCATTATTACTACGCTGCGGGGTTGGAGGTGTGGGAGTAGTCGCTGTAACAGGCGGCGGGGTATTTGGTAAGTCACTAGGTCTTGCCGCCGCATTTACTTCTGGTAATCTGTTTACAGGTAGTGGTTGGACGGCTACTCTAATGTCATCGGCATTAAAAACAGGCGCTGATGGGGTGAACTTTTTATCAGCAGCGTTGAAACCAGAGTTATCAAATTGCAATTCTTCCCTTGGAGGTGTAGCCGCAGGCTGCCTTGGAGGTAAAGAAGCCGTAGCATTAGAGGGATTGCGATAGATATTAGGCCTGGTGACGATTGGTGGCAATGGCTGCTGCGTATACAGCGATGGTGGCAATGGGGGCAATGTTGCTCTTTGAGTATCCAGGTTTGGCGGCAGCAGTTGCGGCTGCATGGGCAACTGTGGTTGGAAGGAAAATCCTGGTTGTACAGGTAATTGTGGTTGCAGACCAACTGGCGATTGAGATGTACCTGGTGTTTGTGGCAGACGGTTTTGGTCAGCTTGGCTTAATTCCAAGATACCGACTGACTTTGGTAATGTTGATTTTTGAGCTTGCTCAGAATCCACAGGCATCAAGGGTACAATCAAGGCAATAGCCCCATGAATACCAAGAGAGGCTAGAGCTGCTATCCCAGTGGGCTGGCTTAAAATTTCTGGTATATTTTTTAGCAAGGAGACGTAAGTCATAGCTGTTATCGTTCACTCGGCTCGGTTGCAGTTGACTAGCAAAGCAATTTTATCTTGATTACAAGAGATGCGTCTCTCTAAAATCATAACTACCTACGCTGGTAATTAAAAACGACAGTATAGGCTGATTTCAGGTTTCTAATTTTTCAGTGAAGCAATCAATAAAATTGCACTTGCTAAAGAGGTATTGAAAAATGATTCTGTTGAATTGCGGTTTCTATGAGGAGTTGCACAATGCGGACTGGAATCTAGGATAGTTGCCACTGGTGGAGATCGCATCAGTCTGAATGTATAACTATAAATCTGTTGAGTGTTGCTTGATGTATTAGCCGACTATCTTTTTTTCAGTCACATTCCTATAGAGGATATGCAGCTGATTATTGATGAACAGAATATAGTTAAACTCGATTCTACCACATCAACGAAGTTGCTAAATGTAGCCAAATTGGCTATTTATCGGGAAATACCTTTTGCTTTCATATTTTTCCTTGCCCTAACTCTTTGTCTGCCAAAATGCCATTACCTACAATCATTGTGCCTGGATATTTAGAAACTGCGATCGCCTACCGTCAATTAGAACAATCTCTGGTGCAGTTGGGTATCCCCACAATCACAGTCCCCCTCAAGAGGCGTGATTGGTTACCGACTATTGGTGGCAGACCTGTAACACCGATTGTGCAGCAAATTGACCGCACAGTAAAACAGATGTTACAGCAACATAACTCCCCTCAAGTCAACTTAATTGGTCACTCAGCAGGAGGTTGGATTTCCCGGATTTACTTGGGAGAACAGCCTTATGCAGCGCGTGGTCAAGTAATATCCTCCTGCTGGAAAGCTTATCCTTTGGTGGCTAACCTGATTACTCTAGGTACACCCCATATCAGCCAAGAACGTTGGACTCGCTGGAATTTGGATTTTGTCACCAATAACTACCCTGGGGCATTTTACAAAGACGTGCGTTACGTTTGCGTTGCCGGGAAAACCATCTTTGGTGCTAGAAAACCTGGCTGTTGGTTAGCTTACAGCAGTTATCAATTAACCTGTGGTCAAGGTAACACCTGGGGTGATGGGATTACACCCATTGCCGCCGCTCATCTAGAAGGGGCAGAAAATATTGTGATTGCTGGAGTGCGACATTCTCCTAGAAGTCCTGGTATTTGGTATGGCTCACCAGAACCATTACAAGCTTGGATGCAATATTTACTTTAGAAAAATTTATCTTTCTCTGAGAAAAGTAAAATATATTAATATTTCTTGGTTAAGATCGTAATAAAAATACATACTTAACTCCAAATAGGAGGGGTGAATTATGCAAAGCACCCAGTTTGATCGAATTTTGCGACGATTAGCGACGATTTTAGCCGTTGCCATTGTCACTCTGTGCTTGATTTATATCACTACGGGAATTTTACTTTCTTTTTACTACGAACCAACAGCAGGTGGTGCTTATAGATCGTTAAAAACGATTAATACCCAGATACCATACGGCTGGTTGTTCCGCAGAACCCATGATCTGGCGGGTAATGCCGTCATTGTAGTTGCCCTAATTCAAATTGTGGTGATGTTTTTAGGTCGGCAATTTAGTAAAAGTTGGCTGGCTGCGTGGATTAGTGGGATTTTGTTTACTCTCAGTGCGATCGCCTTAGATTGGACAGCCATGCTTTTAGACTGGACTCAAGAAGGATACTGGCGTTTTAGCATTGAACTAGGAACCATTGAAGCCATTCCTTTCATTGGTGGACAACTCCGAGATATTCTCACAGGTGGTGGAGCCATTAACACCATCACTGTGGAACACCTTTACACCATCAACAGTTATATTATTTCGGTGATTGCCATTGTTTTGGCTGTGGTACATTTATCTGCCCTGATTTGGCAAGAACAGCAAATGTATGCAGAAGCCGCCACAGATGCCCAAATTCAACTTTCCGATGCTTCACTGGTGAACAATTGAGATAATTTCGCCAATGGAACTTCTTCAACTTCTGGTAAAGTTTCCAGAGACAGGCGAGTTGATTGGCTACTACCAGAGAGACGTTTTAACAGATTAGGCCTGGGGTCATGCAATAAATAAATAATGCGATCGCCTACTTGCCATTCTTGATTAGCTGGCATTACCTGTAAGCGTTCTGCTCGTTCTACCAGCAGTGGAATCAATTCCCCAGTCCGAATCTTTTCCTGAACGCGATTTTTTTGGCTAGAAAGTTCCGCATCATTAATTGTAGTTGTCCCTAACTTCACTCTGCCATCATTAATGTATTCATTCCAAGTCTTAATTCCTACATCTGTAGCAAAGGCTTGGTGAACTTTATTTTGAGAACTGGAATTAGTTTGAGGGTCACGGGGAAAAACAGCTAAAACACGGGGTGGATTAAATTCTTCAGCTGCTCTTTGAGCTAAAACAAAATTCACCTCACCATTGCTGGTCATCGCCAAAAAGGTTCCCAAAGAAGCCAATCCAGCTTCCTCCAAAACACTCACTTCCAGCGCACTACTAGAAATCACCCGAATATCTTGCTCTGCTGCTTTTGCACAGCGTTCCGGATCAGTGTCAATCATCACTACTGTTTCTCCCCGTTCTTGGAAGAAGCGAGCAATTAACAAACTCAAGGGATTACAACCGACAATTACCGCCCCTGTCACATCCTCAGAGGTGATGCGTAGCCACTTAGCAATTTGGCCAGCCGTTAACCCTTGGCAAACCACAGTTGTAATGATTGTCAAAAAGACTAAAGCTTTAATAGCATCACCACCGTTAATCCCGCGCTGTGTCAACGAAATCGCAAACAAAGACGCTACAGATGCTGACACAATTCCCCTAGGCGCCACCCAGCTTAAAAACAATTTTTGTCGCCAATTCAAATCACTGTTCCAAGTACAGCAGAGAATATTAATCGGGCGCACAACGAACATTAAAACCAAAACAGTGAATAAACTGCCCCAACCCAAGGCAAACACACTAGCAATAGATAAATCAGCCGCTAGCAGAATAAATAGTACGGAGACGCTGAGAATTGTCAGTTGCCCTTTAAAACTCCGTAATAGGCGTTCTTCTGGTACCGAAGAGTTGGCAAAAACTGCACCGGCTATGACTGTAGTCATGACTCCCGATTCACTGCGGATCGTCTGCGCTAACGAAAACAGACCCCAAAGAATCGCCAATACCACCAAATTTTTTAACTCGGATGATAGAAAATTGGCGCGTTTGAAAATCAAGCTCATCAAGTAGCCGCCAGCAGCACCGATGGCTCCACCAATTCCCAAACGCATTAGTAAACCGACGATGGCATTAACGGGGTCGGCATCGCCGTTCATAATCGTATCTAAGACCACAAAGGCGAGGATCGCTCCCACAGGGTCGATTAAAACTCCTTCCCCTTCTAAGATGGTCGCTACTTGTCGATCTACATTAATTTGTTTAAGCAGGGGACTGATAACTGTGGGCCCTGTAACCACGACGATAGAGGCGTAGAGAAAAGCTATATTCCAAGGAAATTCGCCCAGCCAGTGGGCTGCCATACTACCGCCAATGAGTGTGATTAATGTTCCTAGAGTCACAAGCAATTGCAAGCTCACAGAAACTTTGCCCAACTCTCGCAAATCTAGATTGAGTCCGCCTTCAAACAAAATAATTGCCGTTGCTAGGGCAACAATTACTTCCAGTCCTGTACCTAGCATATGAGGGTGCAACACGCCCAGCCCATCTGAGCCAAGCACAATGCCTAGTAACAGTAACAAAACAATGCTAGGTAAGCGGAAGTATGCAGCTAGCACTTGGGCGCTAATACCTGCAACAACAACGCTCACCATTTGGAGGGTGATTTCAAAAGATGCTTCCATGTTGTAGATTTTGAGCTATGTATTTCAAAATCCTTTGTAAAGAATAGTAAATATTACCTCTACAGAGTACAACATCACATCCTCTGTCCCCAGCTAAGTTCAGAGTTTTTTTCATACTTGGTTTCGGATATTACTCTATTTTGCAACGTTTGCTGCTACATTGCATGGTATTGGAGCGGGAACCACTTGCTAGTATCAGACACAAATAAAAATCTTACAGCTAAATCAATTGCTGCCTATGCTAAGGCATTGTGTACTTAAGGCACAAATTTATCCTATCTCTTTCTGATGAAGAGCGATCGCTTGTAGAAACAAGACTATTTTTCGATTCATCACCAAAAAGCACAATAATTGTGTATATTTTTGTTTTTCTAGTTATTTTAAAACAACTGTGAATTTATTCGCTGAAGCTTGTGGTGAATGTTATGGCATTCAGGACAAGGATTTTCAGTGCTAGAGCGGCTGATTACGAACAAGTAGGTTTATTGACGAGTTATTTATGATTCAGACAAGTGGTGTGGTGATCTGTCTTGGTTTTATTTTAGGATTGCTGTTTACAGGAGTTACTGGGGGCGGGTTTTGGGTTTTGGGTTTAGGGATAGTAGGAGCAATTCTGTCTATCAGGCGCAGAACAGGGAAATTTGGGCAAACACCGGAAAACAGTGGTAATAAAACGAAGACAGTACCCAACACTTGGCAAACGCCCCATCCACGAGTATGGCTTGTTGCTGGTTTAGTAGGGTTATTAGCAACTTTATATTTTCAATGGCGGGTACCACAACCGGGAGAGAAAGATATTAGTGCATTGCTGGCGTCAGAAAATAATAATAATCAACAGCAATTGGTAATTGTGCGTGGCGAAGTTATCAGTAATCCCCGGTTGACTCGTAGCCAGCGGGGTCAATTTTGGTTGGCAGCAACTCAGCTGGATGAGGTAAAAAACGAAAAAGGCCCGGCAGATGTTCCTAAAGGGGTAACGGGTAAATTGTATGTAACAGTGCCGATGCTTCAGGCTACTGGGTTATACCCTGGGCAACAAATTGATGTGACTGGAGTTTTATATAAGCCGAGAACAGCGTCAAATCCTGGGGCTTTTGATTTTCAGAAGTTTCTTCAGCAAGAAGGAACTTTTGCGGGTTTGACTGGACGGCAGATAAATATTTTAGATGTGGATGAAGAGCGTAAATGGGGATGGTGGCAAATTAGACAGCGAATTGTGCGATCGCAAGTTCGTTGGCTGGGTGTTCCTGAAGGGCCCCTGGTGAGTGCAATGGTGTTGGGTAGCAAAGCTGTGGATTTACCCTACGATATCCGCGATTTGTTTGTGAAAGCAGGTTTAGCTCATACTTTGGCAGCTTCCGGTTTTCAAACTTCTTTGGTTTTGGGTTTGATTTTACAGTTAACTAGGCGTGCATCTAAGGGAACACAGTTTACCTTTGGCTGTTTAGGGTTATTAATTTTCTTGAGTTTAACCGGGTTTCAACCTTCGGTACTGCGAGCCGTAATTATGGGTTTTGCGGCGTTAGTTGGTTTGCTATTAAAAAGAAAGGTTAAACAATTTGGCTCTTTGCTATTAGCGGCAACTTTATTATTACTAGTTAACCCTCTATGGATTTGGGATTTAGGCTTTCAATTGAGCTTTTTAGCAACTTTGGGGTTAATTGTTACAGTTCCCGCCCTAGTTAAACGCTTAGATTGGTTACCACTGGCTATCGCTTCTTTAGTTGCTGTCCCTCTGGCGGCAATTATTTGGACGTTACCCCTGCAATTGTTTGTCTTTGGGGTTGTACCTGCTTATGGTTTGCTACTGAATATTATTAGCACACCCTTGATTGCCATGATTAGTATCGGTGGCATTACCAGTGCGATCGCCGCCTTAATTTGGCCGGAAGCTGGCAGTGCTGTAGCTGGAGTTTTACACTTCCCTATTGATTGGTTAATTAAGTTAGTGGAATTTTTCAGTAACTTGCCGGGTAATTCTTTGGCTGTAGGGAGTATATCTGTGTGGCAGTTACTGGCCATATATGCACTGGTGATCTTAGTTTGGCTGATGCGTTGGTGGCAGCAACGGTGGTGGTTTGCTGGTTTTATTGCCATTGGTTTGGTGCTGGTTCCCATGTGGCATTCGGCAAATACATTATTTAGAATTACAGTCTTAGCGACTGGGGCTGAACCAGTTGTCGTGATTCAAGACCGCGGAACAGTAACCTTGATTAATAGTGGCGATGAGGGTACTGGAAGATTCACCATCTTACCGTTTTTACAACAGCAGGGTGTGAATCAAATTGATTGGGCGATCGCTAGTAATTTTCACAATCAAGAAAGTAATGCTTGGTTGGAACTTTTACAAGGTCTGTCAATCAAAAATTTCTATGAATATTCACCCAATCCCCAAGGCACCATTGCTACTCAAATAATTCAACAAGAAGTCCAAAAACAAAAAGGCATCTACCAACCTTTAACACCCGGTCAAACTATAAATACTGGTTCGGTAATTACTCAGTTAATTAATGAGCAGTTGCCTATTTTACAAATGCAGATTAAAGGTCAGAATTGGCTACTGGTGGGGAATGTCAAGTCTACAGAAGTAGAACAGCTAGTTAAGACAGGGAATTTAATTCGTCCCCAAGTGCTGTGGTGTAGTCCCCAGTCTTTGAAAGATTTAGTACAGACATTACAGCCAGAGGTGGCCATCGCCTCGGCTGCTAATCTTGATGCCAAAACCTTATCTGAATTGAGTAAACACCAGACACAACTATTTTTTACTAGAGACGATGGCGCTATTCAATGGACACCTGATGGTCAGTTTGAGGCATTTGTGCAAGCTCTAGAAAGTAAATCTTCTATTTTTTGATGCCTTTAAACATTTCTTGGGCCTTCTGAAATGCTTCTTTCATGACTCCTTGAATTTTTTCAGGGTCAGGTTTTTTGCCCCCCATTAAGTCACCAAAATACACACAAGCACCTTCCCCCAGGGCCCAAGTATAAGCAGCAGCCCAGGAAGCAGCAATGACACTACCAAAACCAGGCACAAATTTGATTAATTCCCGTGCTACAGCTTGGGCTAAAAACCCTCCAGCTATGGCACTGACGACACCTCCCGCTTGGGATGGAGTCAAGGTTTGCCCATACAATTTGCCCAACAAACCCACCATTGATACTTGCAAGGAAGTTAAAACTGGCATGGTGGCGAATGGCAGAGGTACAGCTGCCAAAGCTGCTGCCATCACAGCAAATGGTAAAATATAACGCCGTCCAGCATCACGGTAAAGATCGCCTAGTTGTCTACCAGCTACATCATCTAATAATTGATAAATTGCCCTGGCTTCTGCTTCTGGGAGTAAGTCAGCGAGAGCATCACGCAATGCTTCTAAGCCGTAAAAAACAGGATTGTAACCATCTTCTTCTAAAGTGAAGTCAATGAGAACACAGCGATCGCACAGCCCTGTAAAATCTTGCTCAATGGCGGCGAAAGCTCGGTTAATTTCCTCATAGTCTGGTGGATAATCAGGATGATCAACAATACTAGGGGGATACACTTCGTGCAAGCAGGTAACCGCTAGTAAACAGGGAATATCGGGATACTGCTGACGCAGTTGTTGAGCAATTTGTCGCAGTGTATCAGTAGCGAAATCATTGATTTTCACTGTGAGAATTAAAACTCTGGCACGGCGACTTGATTGTTGCAAATCACCAATTAATTCTTGAATGATTATTTGCGTATCTTGTTTGACATCTCCTAGTCCTACGGTATCCGTGAAAATCAGCAAGGGTAGGTCACTAGAAGGATAAGCGTAACGCTGGGTATTTTGGGTATGGGGGCGAAATCCTTGACCAACAATTTCGGCAGAAACTCCCGTCAAACCCCTGACAATTGAACTTTTACCAGCTTGGGGTTTACCAATGAGCAAGGCTTCTGTGGTGGGTAATTCTGAGCGAACTGTGTCTAAAATCTCGGCAATTTCGGCTTCACTGACACTGAACCACTGCACAATGGTCTGTGTCACTTGCTCTACGGGTAAGAGGTTAACTAAGTTTTTTGTAGCTTGCTTCCAGATTCCCGTAATGCGGCTTGACCAAGCATTATCTGATTTAGTCACCACATGATCAGTTGTTTCACTAATTTGCTGAGAATCAACTGAGTTATGTTCAGTATCCTTTTGCTCAGTCATGGTTTAGCCTGGCGATAACTTCATTAAGCTGCGCGATCGCACTATTACTTAAAGCTTAAATTTATCTTTATTTCAAGTATAACTTTGCCACACTCGTGAATCGCACTGCTACAGATAGAGATAGAGTTAGAACTTATGTTGCAAGCGACTCAGACGTTCGGAATAACTTTTCATCACCTTGAGGGCAAACATAGGTGTTTCTTGAACAGCAAATAGAAACCCTGACTCATCTACGAACGCAAGTTTGCAGTTAGTCTTAGCGATCGCTGTATAAGTTCTAGCTTTGATCCCTACTAGAACACCTGTGCCAAAAACCTCACCTTCCCCAATTTTGTCTACAATTTTACCATTGACTAATATTTCTACCTCTCCATCTAAAATACCAAACATACAATCTCCAGCCTGTCCTTCTTCAAAGATGATTTGACCTGCGGAAAATGCTTGAGGATCGGGTTGTTTTTGAAAGATACTGAGTGTTAATACAGGACTTAACATAAGACAGGCGCGAAATTTTTAGTGTTTATCCAAATGCTCGGATCAAATTATACCACGGCTCATGAGACGAATATTTAGCATGATTGTCAGCAAAATATGGGTTTGTGGCAATTTGGCAGACATACATTTTGGGAAAATGGTATCTTTTTTATTGTGCAAGGGGTGTAGCAGAAGTTGCCTAGGCTAATAAGTCGGGGCAACTTTTGCAATTTATACCTATTTTTTGTCCGGACTAAGATACTCAATCAACTTGAAAATCAAAGTTGAAACTGGCCCAAGACTTCACATCTAACATATAAGAGTCAGTAGAATTATTGCTACTAGTATCAGATTTGACTGTACTATTGTTGTGTAAATCTTGGAGTAGTGCTTGGGCAATTTCTAAAGGATTCACTAATGCACCAAATGGTCTTTGGTCTGTAATCGGATACTTAGAGGTTTCTAAAGATTTCAAGGTTTCTTTAAAGGGAGCGATACTGAGAATCATTTGGTGTTCGCATTCGTAAGCTGGCCCAGGAATCATCCATTCAGAAGCGGTAAAACTTTTTGGTAATATAACTGTCTGTCCTGGAGCAATTATTACTTGTTGAAATACTGGTTTAGAGTCGGCACTAGTAGATTCTTCCGGGGATGTCCAAGGGTAAAAGGCGATGGCACTGCGATGATTTTTTAATCCCAGGAGCATTAAATATACCGGGATATCGCTCTTGTTTTGTAATTTATACTGCATTTTACTACCAATAGGCACAGTAGGATTACTCAGGGCTGTTAGTGGTAATTTGCTGGTTAATTTTTCACCATTCAGAGTTCGTGTAGTTTCGCGTTGCATAACTACGCGAGATGATAAGCCGTTAACAATTTCTAAAGTTGCCTTGACTGGTAGGCGAGAAGAACCCTCATTTTCTGTGAGTCGCCACAACTTGGCTGCTAATAAAGTTGGTAATTGGGGTAATAATCTTTGCACTGCCAATTTCACAGCTTCTCCCGCTTCCCCGGCTGTGTTGGGAATTAGTTCGCCGCCTGGAGTAAATAAACCATAGCGACTAGGAGTTTCTTGGAGTTTACCAAATATACAATCAGCTGGTTGTTCTCCCGCCACGAAGGTGGAAATATGGGCAACGCCGGAAAAGGCACTTGTCGCATCTACGCGCTCAATTCTTTCTAGTCCAGTATCTAAAGCTACGGTTAAATTCAGATTTCGTGGTAATACCCGCACTTTTTCCCAAAAGAGTTGCCCAACTTGCAGGGGTGTTTCTGCTTTGACTCTAGATATTTGGGCTTTTGCTGTTAACCCCGCACGCGATCGCAATGTTAATTGCTCTCCTGTTGATAAGGTAATTCGGGAATTAGCTCCGTAGTATTCTAGTACTTGCGGCGGTATGCCACCCAACCACAAATCGGCTGTTTTTCCATCGTCTTCGATGGCTGTAATTACTCCCTCTGCACCCACTTGGGGATTTGGCAATAAATTTTGGATGCTGACAGTTCCCGGTTGATTTTTTGACTCACTGATCAATCCTGGTTGCTGTTGGCTACCCAGTTTGTACATCAAACTGCCCACATGAGAAAGGCTGAATTGAATTGTCGTTGCTGATGTCGTTTCCCACAGATATTGTGTTAGGGCATAGGTAAATAATCCCGCACTAAAACCGGAAAATAGCACTTCTCTGGCTAACTGCTGGGGATCTGAAGTGGCAGATAGCAGAATACCCGCATTGGCAGGGGTGTTTTTACTTTTGAGTTGTTGTAGCAACTCCAATTCTGCTGTGGCCAGATGTGCTTCTGCTAATTCTTGACGGGCGCGAATGCGCCATCCTGGTGGCTGGGGTGTCTTAGGAGCATGGTAACTAGTATCCAAGACAGCTATCACCCGTTCTGTAGGCAGCGATCGCCCCAATAGTTCTAAGGTTTCTACTAATAAATAATTGGTATTGACTATTTTCTCATCTTGTGATTCTTGACGATCATGATCTGTAACTAAAGCATTTTGCACCGTATCCACAAATTTGCCAGATTTGATGCGGGTACCATAGCCACTAAAGTGGAACACAACAACATCATCAGCTTGAGCTTGTTGAGTCAGGTGTGCTAAAAAAGCCGCCTCTATGGATTTCCTGGTTGCTTGTTCATTAGTTAATGTCAGGATATCTGAGGATTGGAAACCAAACCGATGAATCAACAGCTCTTTTTGCAGTTCGACATCAGTGAGACAGCCACTCAAAGAGGGACTTTTTCGGTACTGATTAACGCCTATCAATAAAGCTAATTTCCGTGTACTAGGTTGTGCCAAAGCTTGGGAATAGCGATCGCTTAAAGTCAACCACTCGGCTTCAGTTACACCCAACACCGCGAGTATGGAACCAATTCGTTGTAAAAAAGTCCGACGCTTCATCGAAACTCCTGGGTCTCAAACCCCGTGCTTTTAGCACGGCTTTACGTGGTAAAGTGAAAACTATGTACCGAGGGACATCCGGGAATTTAAGTCTGTGGAGCAAACATAAGACCGAAAAACCTTCGGGGTGGAGGCAGTTGCTAGGAAGCAGAAATCTAAGTCGTGAGGTTTAGATAATCGTTGTGCCTTTAGGTCAAGGAGTATGTCAAAATTAACCATCAGTCATCAGCCCATCAGCTATTAGCTTAAAGGGCTGACGTCTGTAGTGTAAATTTAAAGTTGATTTGTTTGCCAATTAACAAACTTTTCTAAGCCAAGACTTTGACTTGCATAGACTGGGCCAATTCTGCCGCCACTTCCGGACGAGAAAATTCTGGTGGTGGTAATTCACCCCGGCGCAGCATTTCCCGAACTTTGGTTCCCGACAGGTGAACGCGTTCTTCTGGTTTACTAGGGCTAGTCTTAGTTGTAGCCATTTGTTTGGTGCGTGTGCAGTAAAAAGCATGTTCAAACTTCATCGGCACAATACCCAATTCACCAGGCTCAAATTCATCAAAGATGTATTGAGCATCATACGTACCGTAATAATCACCCACCCCGGCATGATCCCGTCCGACAATAAAGTGAGTACAACCGTAGTTTTTGCGTACTAAGGCATGGAATATGGCCTCCCGTGGCCCAGCATAGCGCATTGCTGCCGGATTAATTGCCAAAATCACCCGGTCTTCGGGGTAGTAGTGTTCTAGCAAAATTTCATAGCAGCGCATCCGCACGTCGGCGGGAATATCATCTTCTTTTGTCGCCCCTACCAATGGGTGCAAAAATAGACCATCAACGGTTTCTAAAGCGCACTTTTGAATATATTCGTGGGCGCGGTGGATGGGGTTGCGAGTTTGAAAGCCGACAATGGTTTTCCAACCCTGATCTTTAAACATCTGCCGCGAAGCAGCAGGATCGATTTGGTAAGCAGGGAAATGAGGATGGGGATCACGTTGTAATAACCAAATGTCACCTGCAAGATTGACAGCACCTTGGTTATAGACTACCTGGACACCTGGATGTTTTGCTTCATCAGTCAGGTAAACGTTAATGGCCTCAAGGTTTTTATCGTAAATATACTTTTGCGTGAGTTGCAAAACACCGATAAATTCACCATTGGCGTTATCTAAACGAATCAGTTCACCTTCCTGGAGTGGGGATGCTACTTCTTCTGTAACTGAGAGTGTAATCGGTATTGACCACACAAGACCATTGGCTAGCCGCATTTCTTGGACGACACGATGATAGTCGGCTTGGTTCATAAAACCTGTGAGTGGACTAAAACCGCCGATGGCAATCATCTCTAAATCAGAAACCGCTCGCTCATCTAGTTGTACTCGCGGCAAAAAGTCGGCTTTGGAGAGGAATTCGGCCTTTTGTTCAGGTGTCGCAATACGGTTAACCAATTGTCCACCGTGGGGTGCAATGGCATCTGGATGTTGACTCAACGTAATCCCCTCTTTGTTTTAACTACAGTATTGAAACTATGTACTAACTTATCAAAATGCTGGTACGCAGATACAAAGAGTTTGGAAGATGGGATGACTGCTGTATTTCCTGGATTCATCATTTGAGATAAATTAGTAAATTTAATCCGGGGATTGTACGGGAAAGCGTCCATAAAACTAGTGTAATATAAAGCACTCCTAAACTCCACTGATACCAAGCAAGTGTAGCGATAATTCCTGGTAAATGTTCATCTCGCAGTCGAATATCGTTAAAGCCTAACCTGACTAAATTATTTAGGCTAAAGTCGTAATAATTCAGCCAATTCCAACGGCGATTCCATAACAAATGCATATATCGCTCACGGAATACTTGATTTCTGGGTATTACAGGTAATCGCCCAATCAACAATCTTAATTGGCGAAAAGTACCGTCTTCTGTGAAATAAGAAACATCCATTAAGTCGTGATAGCGTCCTTGTTGGTAAAGTCGGATAATTAAAGTGACTGGTAAGGGTACAATAATCATCAAAAGACATATTAATGTCAGCCAAGGATGTTCAGCATTGCGAAAAATAGCTAATAAACTAAAAAGTGTTAAAACACTAAATCCGGCAAATATCCAGACAGTTTCATAATATGTAGGAATAATGGGAACTGGATGTAAGCGACGATAGCGATCTATTAACCAAAATAGCCAGCCAAAAAAAGCGATCGCCACGCCTCCCACACCAAAGACTAACCAAAAGCTGGTACCATAGCCACTCAACAGCAGTAATACACTCAACACCAACCATCTCACAGCTAGCAGTAACCACCCCCCAGGTGGAAGTGGTTCAGCAATCACCAAGCGATCGCTCAGTTGGTTGTATGTATCTAAATCGATGTCTGCTAAACTTAGTAATTCATTGCTATTACGAAATGGTTTGACTACGCGACGAGTGGCGATCGCTTCTGTCTGAGTTGCACTAAAACCCAGATGCATCAAAGTTTTTCGGGTAGCACTATTAATATTTGTATCCACCAAAACATGGCTTAATTCTCTCAGGCGCAGTTTTTGTTTTGTGTACTCTAGCTGATTAGCATCGGCAATTTGCTGTTGTTGACGGAAATTTTGGCCTAAATTTCGCAAAATATTTTGATTACCTTGCAAGCTAGGAATGTAGAATATCTTGCCAATTTCACCAGGATTACCTAAGATTTTGGCTTGGTTAGAATTAAAGGTTAAACCAGGAACATTTAAAAAAGCAGCCTGAGCAAAACTCGCATCACTAAAATCTGCTTGATTAAAAATACTCGCACCACGTAAATTTACAGATTGGTTAAACTGCACTTCTCGAAAAACCACAGCTTGCTCAAAAATCGCTTCTTTCAGGAAAAGATATTGATTAAAATTAGCCTGGGTAAACTGGGCTTGATTAACAAAACGCACCCCAGAAAAATCAGCGTTTTCTTGCCAATGTACTCTATTGAATTTAGCTGCTTGCTTAAAATTGGCATTATTAAATTTACTAACTTTTTGAAAAGTGCTGTCTTGGAAATCAACATTATCCTGAAATTTCACTTCCTTAAAATTAGCCTGATCAAAAAACACACTCGTCTGAAAATTAGTTGATTTCCAAAATTTAGCTCCAGTAAATCTCACAGAACGACTAAAGCGCGTTTCATTCCAGTTAGTCGGTTGTAGAAAACTAGCATTTTCCGCATCCACCGCCTGAAAAAAGTATGTATTGGTAAACCGCACTTCCCCATTAAACCGAGTTTGCACCAGCGTCAGCGAACCACGAAACACACTAATTTCGCTAGATGCACTCGGCTGAGTTCCCAAAAGCGCCCGACAATCCTTAGAATCAGGTAAAGCGATCGCTAAAGACTGTAAACAAACCAAACGTAAATTTTTCAGTTGTTCTTGTTCATTGGCAGTTAAAATCGGCGCATAGACACTCGCAGACTGGTTACTAGATATAATTGGGGCATAAAGAGGAGTTCTTAAACCCAAATCACTCCCGACAAAATCCCCTTGAATCAGAGAATTACTCAGATCTAAACCCAAAGGCTTTGTCCCAGATTTTTGCAGTTCCTTTCGCAGCAATTGGTAAAAATTATCCCGAAATTCTGCATTCTCTGGTCGCAAATCAATAACCATTTCCCGCAAATCTACAGTCAAATTACCTTCGCGGATAGTCGGTTTACTGACTCGTTCTTGTAACAATTCTAGAGTTAAAACTGTCCGTTCTGGCTGAGTAGAAATTGCCCCAGCAGGTAACAAGAGTGAGAAAACAAGGAAAACGCACAAACATACAGAGGTTAAACGCAGAGATACACAGAGATATTTCTGGGCTTTCCTCTGCGTATCCCTCAGCCATTCTTTGCGGTTCTCCCAAAAATTAAACAAACTGCTTGACACTCACTCATCACTCATTAGCAGAACAATTTTACCTGCGATAGAGCCAGTTTCCAGTAATTGATGTGCTTTAGCCGCTTCCGCCAACGGAAATTGATGATTCACTTGAATTTTTAATTTTCCTTCATTCATCCAGGTTGCACAGTGTTCTAGAATTTCCCCGTGATGCTGTAAACTTTCTGCTAAACCTTCTAACATGGGAGTCAACATTAACTCCAAGCCGATGCGGAGATTACGTAATCTGGCAGCTTTCCACACAGTATCAGCCTTTGGTTCTAGAATCGTCACAATATCACCATATATCCGCACCGCCGGAAAGGTTTTGTCAAAGGTTTCACCCCCAACAGTGTCAAAAGCCAAGTCTACGCCTTCACCACCAGTCCAATTTAAAGCTGCTTCCACAAAGTCTGTTTGTTTGTAAAAAATTATTTCATCAGCACCGAGTTGCTTGACAAAATTCGCCTTTTCCTGAGAACTCACCGTAGTAGCGACAAAAGCACCTTTAAGTTTCGCCAGTTGGATGGCGACATGGCCAACACCACCCGCACCCGCATGAATTAAAACCCGTTCCCCAGGTTCCAACCTTCCCCGTTCATATAAAGCTTCCCACGCAGTAATTAAGACTAAAGGTGCGGCCGCTGCTTCCGCAAAAGAGACTGAAGCGGGTTTACGTGCCACAAACCGCTCATCAACAACTGTATATTCAGCATAGTTACCTTGATGTGCGCCTAAACCGCCATAGCAGAAAAATACTGCATCCCCTGGGCGAAACCGTTCCGCACCAGCACCCACCGCCTCAACAATTCCCGCACCATCACAACCTAAAATTGCAGGCATTTGATCAGGGTAGAAAGTACCTCGCTGACGCAGTTTGGTGTCAATGGGGTTCACCCCAGCAGCGACTAAGCGAACTAAAAGTTCAGTATTTCCTAAAGGTACGCTAGGGTTTACCACTTCCTGTAATTGCAGAACCTCAGGACTACCAGCTGCTGTCATTAAGACTGCTTTCACAAATTTTTCCTCCGAAGATGCACGGTTATCTGCCACTTTACCGTAATCGGGAGGGAGCAGGGGGGCGGGGAGTAGGGAGTGGGGAGTGGGGAGCGGGGGAGCAGGGGAGAAAAGAAAATAATTCTTATT
>NZ_CAWUDM010000010.1:0-94518 GCF_963920855.1 Nostoc sp. CCY0012
TAGGGAGTAGGGAGTAGGGAGTAGGGAGTAGGGAGTAGGGAGTAGGGAGTAGGGAATAAGCCTTTTCAATTGGTACTTAATTTGTTCAAAAATCAAATAGGAATCCTATATGATGATTGACAATATAAAATAAACTTTTAGTAGAAATAGAAATTAGTGCAAAATATACTTCATCAAAGATGTGATAATTTTAAACTTAAATGATTATTATCAATGAATGTAAATTAGGTAATACTTACGCACTCGCCACGCAAATCCCGGCATTGAGATTACTTCCCTACGGTCACAATGACGGAAATAAGTGGTTAATTACCTAAGTCCTGTTAGGTTATAATTCCCAATCTTTAAATTAAATAAATTGGTAATCTAGAATAGAATGTACATTGCATTATTTAAACAATGCCAGAGCCTGAGCAAAAATCGGTTCTTTTGCTCTAGTTTCTAGAATTGATTTAACTAAATAAATAAAACCCCAATCTGGTTGATGATCATTATCAATTGTTTTAGTCGCGGCATAAAAGCCAACATCATTCAAACATAATTCGTTAGTAGTACCAGTTTGCCATTCTGGTTTTCTTTTATCCCAAGAAAGAGATTTACCTCTTAATGTAAATTGAAACCATAATATTTCATCATTATTGCATTCAAAAAACATATCAAAATAAGGTTCCTCGCCCTGAAACCAAATTTTAGTATGACCTGCTTGATGACCCGGTTTAAGTAGCTTTTGCTCAATTTCTCGAAGGGAAGCCCCTAGTGAGGCAATCTCATTTTTATCCATAACATGATTTTTTTTGAGCATAAATTAGGTTTTTTTCAAGAAGAGATTGGGTATAGATCAACAAAATTTGGATAGCAATCTAAAATCTAATTCTCTAGCCCATAGCCCCTACTCCCTACTCCCCACTCCCGATAATATTTCCCCTGATTTAACAAACAGAATTTGCGAAGAATTTAACCACTGGGCATCAAAAGAACTCAAGTGAGTGGTAGTGATCAGAGTTTGAAAACGGTCTTGAATAGCATCAAGTAATTGATTTTGGCGGGACGGATCTAATTCAGCTAGGACATCATCAAGTAGGAGCAATGGAGGCTCTTGAATAACTTCTTCAATTAGTTGTAATTCTGCTAATTTGAGAGCTAGTACTAGGGTTCGTTGCTGACCTTGAGAACCGTATTGACGTGCAGGTGTTTGATTAATAATTAATTCTACTTCGTCACGATGGGGGCCGACAAGGGTAGTACCTCGGGAGAGTTCGGCCGCAGATCGTTGTTGAATTTTGGTTAAAAAAGCTTGTTTTATAACTTCTGGTTGGTTTTCCTCTAAAGGTACACTAGGCAAATAATTGATTTGCAAGACTTCGGTACTACCGCTAATACTAGCGTGCCAAGCCGCAGCGATGGGAGCAAGTCTTTGAAGAGCGCGATCGCGTCTTCTAATTACCTTAGTACCAGTAGTAACTAATTGAGCATCCCAGATAGCAAGTGCTGATTGCTGAGTCTTAAGTGCTGAGTCTTGATTTTGCTTTAAAAAAGCATTGCGCTGACGTAATACTTGGTTATATTGCTGCAAAAGATGAGCATAAATTGGTTCCAGTTGAATTAACAGTGTATCGAGCCAGTTACGACGATGATCAGGGCCACCCCGCACCAAGTCTAAATCCAAACTAGAAAACTGCACCGCATTCAGCATCCCCAGAAAATCTATTTGTCGGCGCATAGATTCGCTATTAATAGCCACAGTCCGACGACCATTGCGACGGAGAGTGAGAGTTAAATCATGGGTACCTGCTTGTCGTTCTAGAGTGGCATGAATTTGAGCTATATCCTCACCTTCTTGAACGAAATCACGATCGCGCCCCATGCGATGCGATCGCAATGTTGCCAGTAACTCCACAGCCTCCAATAAATTGGATTTTCCCTGAGCATTATTACCCACCAAAATTGTTTTGGCAGCAGTAAACTCAACCTTTTGGTCTTGGTAATTACGAAAATGTTTCAGGTGTAGGTTTTTTAGATACATAAGGGATTGGGGAAATCGGGGCCTCCTCTGGAAGGGGATAAGGGGACAAGGGGACAAGGCAATAGGGAAAATGTTGGTCATAGCTAGAAGTTTTTCCCCCCTGCTCCCTGCCCCCTGCCCCCCTGCTTCTTCTCCCTACTCCCTATCTTGTAATTTGCCTCATGTAATTTCCCCACAACTGAGCGGCTTGGGCGCTGCTTCCAGATGTGGGGGAATTATTGTCGTTACCTAACCAAATACCCGTGACAAGTCGCCGATTGGGAATAAAGCCTATGTACCATAGGTCAACGTTTTTGTCAGTTGTGCCAGTTTTACCGCCTTCTCCTAACCCAATTGCAGCAGCTCGTCCAGTACCATTAGTGACTACTTGACGCATCATCCGGGTCATTTCATCGGCTACCCCTGTGGGTATAGCTTGCCTATTTGCTTCCCGATTTTGGTCGAAGCTATATATGACACGGCAGGTTTTTAAGTTTTCGCGATCGCTACAATCACTACTGTCTAAAATTCTAGTAATTGCATGGGGTGGATTCCAGACTCCACGATTGCTAATAGCACCAAAAGCACCTGTCATTTCTAATACATTAACAACGCTTTGACCTAGTACTAACCCAGGAACAGCTTCCAGTGACGACTTGACACCTAAACGCCTAGCCATAGACACTACTTGATTTAACCCTACTTCCTGGGCGATTCGCAAAGCGATGGGATTTTCCGAAAGCGCTAGCCCTACAGTCATATTTAAAAAATTGCCGGCGCCAGTTCTACATGGTCTATAAGTGAAGCCTTGCCAGGGCATAGCAGCACAAGAATAAGTCTTGGAGGCTGGTATCCCCTTTTCTAGAGCAGCAGCGTAGGCAAAGACCTTGAAGGTAGAACCTGGTTGTCTTTGGGCTTGAACAGCACGATTAAATTGGCTGGTTCTAAAATCAGTCCCACCCACCATAGATAAAATGCTGCCTGTTGTGGAGTCTAAAGTAACGATCGCTCCTTGGGAAAAACGCAGAGTTGAACCGGCGTTGTTGACAGCACTACGCAAAGATGTTTCTGCTTGAGCTTGAATTGCTGGATCAAGTTGGGTTTCGATGATATAGTTCCCTTCTCTGGCTGCTCCTACCCCCAAAATTGATTCCAGTTCTTGAAAGACATAATTGTAAAAGTAAGGAGCAACGGTAGCAGCTTGCTGTTCACAAACTTTGGGACTAATTTGCACTGTTGAGCGTCTAGCTCGATTAGCTTCCTCTTGTGAAATGTTGCCCTGATCTAACATCCGCCTAATTACACGATTGCGATATTCGGCGGCTTCAAATTTATTGGGGCTATTTCCACAAAAATTAAAGGCATTAGGCGCAGGTAAAATTCCCACTAATGTTGCGGCTTCTGCCAAAGTTAATTCTTTGGCTGATTTTTCAAAGTAATAACGAGCCGCATCTTCAAACCCGGATGTATTCACGCCCAGAAACACCCGATTCAAGTAAGTTAAAAGAATTTCATCTTTACTGTAAAAAGTTTCTAGCTTCAAAGAAACAACTGCTTCTCGCAGTTTACGTCCTAATGAGTCCTGAGCGCCTACATAATCGCGGAACAAGCTCCGGGCTACTTGCTGGGTAACTGTACTGGCTCCTTGCTGTACATCTCCACTACGGGTATTTACGAGTACGGCGCGCAAAATTCCCAGCGGATCAATCCCAAAGTGCCAATAGTAACGACTATCTTCTGAAGCCACCACTGCTGCGGGCAAATAAGGGCCAAATTCCTCTAAGCGCCTCATATCTACGTGAGAGGTCGTCCGAGGCTCACGCAGGGGAGTAGAACCATCACGGGCATAAATAACTATGGGGGCGCTAGTAGCTGTAGGTAGAGGTTTCACGGAAAATTTCATCCATTCTACGCCTATGACTAACGCCATCAAGGCACTAGCACCACCAATTCCATAAGCAGTCCAAGTTGCTGCTTTGAGATGTAAAGGTGGTGGATCGACGTATTGCAGTCGCACAGAAGCTGCCAGTTCTGGTGGCCCTAAAGTGAAAATATCGCCATGACGTAGTTCTAGAGAATTAACCCGCCGTTTACCACGATAAATCCCATTAGTAGAGTTTTCATCTTTAATCACAAAAGCGGGGGTGCGTTGAGTAGAATCCCGCGAAAGTGACAAGTGAATTTGGCTGACAACTGGGTTACGAATGACGATATCACAGGATTTGGAACTGCGACCAAGGAGATAGCGATCGCCTAATAGCGGATACACTTCGGCTTTATCCGCCCCCGAATCCTGCACCCATATTTCTGGGACTTTAGCATTAGGCTTGAGGGCTAACTTGGAAAAGTCAACCCTAGCTTGAATTGTATGCACTGCTTGAGTCAGTTGACCCAGTAAAGTTTGTGGTTTATGAGGAGGTTGGGGGGCACTCATCGGCTATTTACATCACAGTTATTGGCAAAAAATCGAGCGAATGACAATCTGGATATTGATCTTCCACCATTTTACTCATAAGCCAAAGCATAAATTGGCTGTACGGAATTTTGGTCGCTGCAATTTTACATCCAGATAATTTTTACTCAGAAAATGTACTTTGTGAGTTTAGTTAACTTTTGTGATCGGTAAAAATTTGTGTATTTAGTCTGTCATGCTGATTTTATCTACTATTTTTTGTAAAATAATAAGGGTTATTACTTGGGCTTTTGTGCTTCTAATAACTAACTATTAATTTATAGCAAATTTAAAGTTTACCATCTTCAGTGAGCGATATCTTTTATTGCTAAAATATACATCTTCATTTAGGAAGATTTTCTCTAATATGTTGTCTGATTTAATTGGCGGAATGTTCCGTTTCCGTTGAGGTTAATTTCAGAATGAAGGGAAAATCTCTGACCCTGATTGGTACAGCTTTGACCTTGGCACTAACTACCAATGTCGCTTTTGCTCAATCAAGTAAATCCCCCCTAACAGAATCCGATAGCTCATCTGCAAGTTCACCAACGGAAATTAAGCTTTCACTAGAAGGGATGAAAATTCTGTGTGAGCGTTCCCCCTTAAATTCCCGTTGTTCAGGGGATGGAGTCGTTCCTGATAGTACTACAGTACCATCTTCTGACACTACAACCATCCCGACACAAGAAGGCGAAATTAGACCCCAGTCTGAAACTCCAAGCGAATTTGTCCCCGCACAAGAAGGCGAAATCAGACCCCAGTCTGAGACTCCAGGCGAATTTGTCCCTGCACAAGAAGGCGAAATCAGACCCCAGTCTGAGACTCCAGGCGAATTTGTCCCTGCACAAGAAGGCGAAATCAGACCCCAGTCTGAGACTCCAGGCGAATTCGTTCCCGCACAAAAAGGCGAAATCAGACCCCAGTCTGGTACTTCTAGCGATTTGACTCCCGCACCAGGAAACTTAATGCGGCCAGAGTCTAACATTATTAGCGAACCAATGCCTCAATAAAGCAAAATTTAGCGGGACACCAACTCTCATTACAGGTGGTTGAAAGCTAAAGTATCCTTCTCTGTTGAAGAGTCTTAAAACTATGAAAATTCCACGACGCTTATTGTCAAAAAAGTCGTGGAATTTCTAATTTTAGCGTGACTGGTCACTGGAAGGCGGTGTTTTTTGCAAGGAACCAATTAGCAAACAAACAATACCAATACTAATAAATGAGTCTGCCAAATTAAAGACAGCAAAATTGATCAATCTAAAATCGAGAAAATCAACTACATAGCCTAAAACGAACCGATCAATCCCATTACCAATAGCTCCACCTAGGATTAGACCATAGCCCAACTGATCCCAACGATTTAACTCTTGACCAAACCAGGCCAACCCTATCAAAACCAAACTTACAGCTAAAGATAGCCACTTTAACCACTCTACTTTCCCACTAAACAGACTAAAAGCAGCACCAGTGTTAGTCACATAAGTCAGGTGAAAGATATCTTGTAGTATTGGTAGTGTCTGCCCCAAGCTAAAAGTTTGTACAACCCAGTATTTTGTCACTTGGTCTAAGAAAAAAGCAATAAAGGCAGCAATCCAGAAAAGACGATTTTTTAAACGCATGAAATTAGGAACTGGGGATTGGGGGCAATGGGGATAAGGGGCAATAGGGATTGGAAAGTGGCAAGATGAGGGATGATGAAGGAAATGAGGAAGAAAGATTGTGGTAATAGCCCAAATTCATCCCCTCTGCACTTCTGCCTCTAGCCTCTAGCCCCTAACCCCTAGAACTAATAAAACATTAAGTGTCTTAATAAATATGCTATTACAGTAACAGCGCAGACTACAGCTAGTTGCCCTGGCAGTGCGAACCAAGAGTATCTGAGGATTGCTTGCATCAAAGGCAAGTTTTCCCCGCCTGTCCACTGAAAAATATAACTGATGATTAAATAAGTAACACCACAAATGTGGATAGTTAACAAGCCACTAACACAACTAAAGGCAAGGGTTTCTAGTTTAGGCCTGGCTTTAAAGGCAAGCAGTCCACAAATCCAAGCTCCAGGAATAAAGCCTAGCAAATAGCCAAAGTGAGAGAATCTGACATAACCAATACCACCGCCATCGGCAAATACAGGTAGCAAGGTTAACCCCATGACTAAATAGGCGATTTGTGATAATGCGCCAGCATTTTTGCCTCCTAAACAACCTACTAACAGCACCGCACCAACTTGACAGGTGACACCTAAAGAATAAGTCTGAAATCCTTGGTCACTCCAATTCCAAGGCAAGGTGACACCATAGGCTTCGAGGAAGGTACCACCCATTGTCAGGAGCAAGCCAATCATGGACCATAGTAATTGATTGGAAGCGGCAAACATTTATTAGGCAAAAGGAAAAAGCAACAGCAACCAGTATAGGCATTAATTTAAGTCAATGAGATTTTTCCTGGTATTATGAGAATGACGTGTATTTTGACTGCCTGCTTGATTGATGATGTCCTTGTTGGCTGAGAAGTGTATATTTTTTATTTTTGATCTAAGTGTTTTTTAACAATAAATATATAGATATATCAGCAAATTAAAGTTAGGTTTGCAAACAATTTGTGTGTAAAACTTATACACAATTTTTCGTCATCAAATGACATATTTTTGCCAGTTACTCTAGGAAATTACATAAAAAATCAAATTTTGTATATCAAAAAAAATATATATTACTAGAACTTACGCACTGGCTACGAAAATCAAGGCTTTGAGATTGCTAGAGCCTCCGGCACGCTACTCGGTAATCGTAGCCATGCCCGTTAGGGCTTTACCCTACGGTTGCAATGACGAAAATACGTGGTTAGTTACGTCAGTCCTGATTATGTCTAATTACTAAATATAGGTTGTGATTTTATTTACAGAATTTCAGGAATTTGTTGCATGAATACCTCCAACCCTTGCACAGAGATAATCGTCAATTATCTGGTTTTATTGAGAGAGTCCTGTGTAGCAAGACTTTGGGATGAAAGTCGGACTAAATTCTGTAACAAAGTCGAATTTTAGTATAAATTTTATCCAGCAACAAAAAATTTATATAGAAAAATTCATCAAAAAATATCTACTTTTTTGACTTTGTTAACCTTCCGTTTACCTTTAACTCTATCTATTAGGGGTATTTTTAGTGTGGCCCACGTGAATCAATTCACGCAAAATTGACAGCAATGCTATCACGTCTACCTACATGTAATGAAAAGGAGTCGCCTAGCAGCTACAGCATCGGTGTTAAATCTGACATTGAGCCTAGCGCCTTGTGGCTGACTGTGAGCCACAGTGATTGCTGGTGGTACTACAACTGTAGACTTTGGTGCCAGTGATGTTGCCATGACCGATGAAGCAAGGTCTTTTTGATCTGAATCCGTAGTCGTTTCGCAAAGTGAACATATTTTTCATGATTCTCAATCGCAAAGTCCTTTTAGCAATCGCCTCTCTACCCATGATGTTGGTAGCAACAGCCTGTGCGCCTAGCTCGGAGCCTGGTAGCACTGGTAACGGTAGTGGGCAAAATGTATCCGCTACTGGTGAAAAAGTAACCATTAGTGGGGCTGGGGCGACATTTCCTGCACCTCTTTTTCAACGGTGGTTTGATGCCTATAATCGCCAAGTCAATCCCAATACCCAGGTGAGCTATCAGTCCATCGGCAGTGGGGCTGGTTTGGAGCAGTATATCAATGGCACCGTGGACTTTGGGGCTAGTGAAGCACCCATTACTGACTCGGCAGATCGGCTAAAATCTTTCAAAGAAAAGTACAATTACGATCCGATCCAAATTCCCATGACTGGGGGCTTTTTATCTTTCTCCTACAACTTGCCAGGAGTTGAAGACCAACAGCTAAGACTTTCCCGCACAACCTATTGTGGCATTGTCACAGGCAAAATTACTCGATGGCGTGACCCCGCGATCGCAGCGGATAACCCTGGTTTAAATATTCCTGACTTACCCGTGACCTTTGCCCATAGATCTGATGGGAGTGGCACCACATTTGTATTTACCAACCACATTCAAACTGTCTGCCCAGACTGGACATCTGGTGCAGGAACTTCAGTAGACTGGCCTGTAGGAATTGGTGGTCAAGGTAACGAAGGTGTAGCCGCCAGCATTCAGCAGAATGAAGGAGCCATTGGTTATTTATCCTATGCCTATGCTGCCCTAAACGACATCGACTCAGCTTTAATTCAAAACAAAGCCGGCACCTTTATAGCCCCATCCCCAGAAGCAGCAGGCAACGCTCTATTAGATGATCCAGTACCTGATGACTTCGCCCTTCTAGTCCCAGACCCCGCAGGTAAGGATTCCTACCCCATAGTTGGTCTAACTTGGGTGATGATCTATCGAAACTATGAAGACGATGCCAAATGGCAAGCCATGCGTAATGTCTTTGAATGGTCTTTAGGCCCAGAAGGCAAGAAATTGACAGAAGAACTTCTTTATGTTCCCCTTCCTGAACCTCTAGTAGAACGGATTAAAAAAGAATTTGACACAGTGAACGCCAAGTAAGGAACCGAGATGCTTGGGAGTGTGCTTGATGATCAAGCACTCCCAAAATAGATCCAGGATACCTGAGTTGAGACATCACCATGTAACAAAAACCTTTTATGGAGCGAAAAACGTCATGACGACGGCTGATCAATCAAGTTCATTCGCTGGGCGTAGCCTGGAAAAACAAAACAGTAAGGCTAGGGTTCTTGATGTTGGTTTTTGGGGACTAACCCTGCTACTAGCCATAAGTGCCGGAGCAGTTTTACTCTGGGTAATCGCACAGACAGCTCTAGAAGCTATACCAGCCATTCAAGAATTTGGTCTGGGTTTTATAGTCGGTACAACCTGGAATCCTGTCACCAATGTCTATGGGGTACTGCCTCAGATATATGGAACCATTGTCACCGCTTTTATTGCTTTAATAATTGCCGTCCCCCTGGGCATCGGAGTAGCAATATTTTTAACTGAAGGATTTGCTCCTTCGTGGGTGACAACTCCCATCGCCTTTGCCATTGAGCTAATCGTCGCTATTCCTAGTGTCGTTTTAGGGATTTGGGGTATTTTCGTCCTCATTCCGGTTATTAGGCCGATTTTCAGGTTTCTCAATACCTACTTTGGCTGGATTCCCATTTTCAGTGGCCGTACGCCTATAGGCAATAGCCTGCTGATTGTGGGCTTGGTACTGTCAATTATGATTGTGCCTATTATTATCTCTATTACCCGTGGCACCTTAGAAGTCCTACCTAAAGACCTCCGCAACGGTTCCTTAGCCTTGGGAGCAACCCGTTGGGAAACGATTCTCAGAGTCATGATTCCTGCTGGCTTGTCTGGCATTGTCAGTTCCGTCATGTTGGCTATGGGTCGGGCAATGGGGGAAACAATGGTCGCCGCCATGCTAGTTGGTAACGCCAACAGCATCAACATATCATGGCTTCGCCCTGGCTCAACTATCACAGGTTTAATTGCTTCCCAGTTCGGAGAAGCCGGACGCACCCAAGTTGCAGCTCTGATGTATGCGGGTTTAGTGCTAATGATTTTGTCGCTGGTGGTGAACATTTTAGCTGAGTTAATTATTCGTCGATTCCAAAATATTGAGTAAAGTGTCAGGTTTTTTCCTCAGCTTTTAAATAAGAGTGGATGCAAGATTAAGTTTACAAAATATCAATTATGGATACTTCAGGTAATCAGCCTTCCTTTGCGTATGAAGGTAATGATTTCGATATCAGTGCTAAGGGCATGGCTCCCCATCGCCGCGTTACCGAAAAGGTGTTGACGACTTTAACTATAGTCTTTGCTGCCATAGTAATTGTCCCGCTGATATGGGTTCTGGTTAGCGTGTTTCAAAAGGGTGTTGATGCTCTGGTATTTCCAGATGTTTTTACTAAGCTCCCCCCGCCTCCTGGTTTAACTGAGGGAGGTTTTGGTCATGCCATTATTGGGACTTTAATGACTCTGGGAGTTGGTACACTAATTTCAGTTCCCTTCGGTGTCATTGCTGCTGTTTACCTAGCCGAGTTTGGTCGGGGAACTAAGTTGGCTTATTTAGTGAAATTTTCCTGCAACGTACTTACTGGAGTACCGGCTATTCTCTGTGGCTTATTTGCCTATTCCATTGTGGTTAGACCTTTAGGTTCATTTTCGGCTTTTTCTGGTGGGGTAGCCTTGGCTGTGTTAATGCTCCCGATTATTATTCGGTCTACGGAAGAAGCTTTGTTGCTAGTACCTAATGATTTGCGGTTGGCATCAACGGGTATTGGTGCCACCAGATTTGAAACCGTTATCCAGATTGTGTTACCAGCGGCTTTGACTTCAATTGTTACAGGTGTAGTTTTATCTGTTGCTCGTGCATCTGGGGAAGCTGCTCCCTTGCTGTTTACTGCCTTTAACAATAATTTCTGGGCTGGGAATGTTTGGGAACCTGTGGCAACTCTGCCAGTGTTGATTTACTTTTTCTCGATTATTCCTTATAAGGCTTCCCAGTCTTTAGCTTGGGCCGCAGCCTTGGTTTTATTATCAATTGTGTTGTTGTTTAGTATTTTGGCTCGGTACTTCAGTCGGCAGAAGAAGTTCTAGCATCAGAGAAATAACATCTCTGTCTGGGCAACTCACCGAAAATCTTAGTGCAACTGGATCTCAAATACAGTTCTTGATGACAACAATCCACATTACACTCAATTATGACTACTAACATTAGTACCGTGAATGACACCCAAACTGTTTTACGGACAGAAAATCTAAATATTTACTACGGCAAGTTTTTAGCTGTGCAGAATGTTTGGCTGGACATCCCCAAAAATAAGGTGACAGCTTTTATTGGCCCTTCTGGCTGTGGTAAGAGTACCCTGCTGCGGTGTTATAACCGTCTGAATGATTTAATTGAGTCATTCCACGCAGAAGGTAAAGTTTTCTTTTACGATAAAAACTTGTATGCACCCGAAATTGATCCGGTAGTAGTGCGCCGGAAAATTGGCATGGTGTTTCAAAGACCAAACCCATTTCCGAAGACGATTTATGACAATATTACTTTTGGTGCCAAAATCAATGGCTACAAAGGTAATTTAGATGAATTAGTCGAAAAGAGTTTGCGACAAGCTGCTTTGTGGGATGAAGTCAAAGATAAATTGCGCCAAAGCGGTACATCTTTATCTGGTGGACAACAACAACGCTTGTGTATTGCGCGGGCGATCGCAGTGCAACCAGAAGTTATCCTTATGGATGAACCTTGTTCGGCTCTTGACCCTGTTTCTACTATCCGGGTAGAAGAACTCATCCACGAACTCAAAGAAAAATATACCATTGTCATCGTTACCCATAATATGCAGCAAGCAGCACGGGTATCTGATTACACGGCATTTTTTAACGTGAAAGTTGCTGAAGGTGGTCGGAGTGGCTACCTAGTTGAACACGATTCCACTGAAACTATTTTCAATAATCCTCAGCAGGAAGATACTCGTAATTACGTTAGTGGCAGATTCGGTTAGATATGATAGTTGGGAAAAACTAGGGATGCTGGACATCTCTAGTTTTATTTGGTAGTCCCAGAAACCCAATAGTTTTGAGATTTATCGGAAATAATAACCAAGGTTGATTTTGACCAGTAATTGTACTGTGGACGGTATATGGTTGCTGTTCGATTAAAGTTGTCCCCGCAGCCGTAAGAATTTTAGTTCGACGATAACGTTCAGTTTGGGCCAGGGTTGTTGGGGGAATGTAAAGTAGGAGTTGGAGGAATGTGCCGCAGAGGAATAAGGCGGTGAGTTGAAGGAGTTTTTTGGGAATGTTTTTTTGCATGGTTTGAGGGTTTATGTTTTTTTCTCACGCAAAGGCGCAGAGACGCAGAGAGTATGAGAGGATCTCTGGTAAGCCTCTATGCTTTGCGTTCTACAGCCCTTACGGGCATCGCTGCGCGCGTGCGTCTTGGTGAAGCAGTCCGGTCTTGGGGGTTTCCCCCATGAGGAACTGCTGAACCCGAAGGGCGGTTCGTAAAAAGAAGGTCTATAAGCCTGCCCAAACTGTGAGGGGTTTTCCTACTTGTTTGTAGAGTAGGCTGGTGAGAATTACGCCGTTGTTGTTGGCGGTGAGGCTTTTGTTGGGTTGGCGGAGAGATTCGTAGTAGCCGTTGTACCAACCGTTATCGGATTGCAGATTTGTTTGGACGAAGTTGGATAGTTTACGGGTGTAGTCGGTGTTATAAAGTACGTGCCAGCCGATGGCTGCTTTGGTGCTGACAAATCTTAAGTTCTGATGTTGTTCGCGGGTGTCTGTGATGGCTACCCAAGGTTCGCCGTTGACAAATAAGCTGTTGTAAACGAAGTAGGGCGCACGGTCTAGGTTGTCTTCGGTGACGGCTGTTAATTGTTTAGTGGCGCGATAACGGGCTTCTTGGGCTGCTAATATGCGATCTGCGAAGACTTTTGGTAAGGATTGAAATCCGGTTTCGATGCCATCTAATATGAAGGGTTCGCTGAGGACGTAGTTGTTTGCGCCTGATGTTTTATGGTCGCGTTTGTCGTAGGGTATGCCTTGACCGTAAAGATTGGCATAGGCGGTGTTGGTTTGATATTCTAAGGCTTCATTCACATTTAAGCCCCAGAGTTTAAGACCGTAGGCGGCATAGTTTCCATAACCTAAGCGTCCTTCTTGGTTATATTGTTCTCTGCCTTTGACGATGCTGGTACCATACATTTCACCTCTTCTAGTCAGGCGTTTAACTTGCCAATGTTGCCAAACTTCTTCGGTCTGCGATCGCAAGTTAGGATATTTTGTACCGACTATTTTTAACCACAGTGCCATTCTCCCTAAATCAATGGCTGACCAGCCAATTTCTTCGCGTTTCTCTAGTTCACCATAGTTGACGGGGACGAGGGTTTTGGCGTTATAGACTTTGTTGGGTAGTTCTTTTTTGTATAAGGGCATAGTTGCTAAGGTCTGCAACATTGTCGCCATTTTCTTGTTAAATTCTGACTCAGATACAATATTCAGTTCCTTGGCGCTGACTAAAGCCGCGATCGCAGATGCTTGATCCCACATGGTAACGGAGGTAAAGCCATCAACTGAGTTCACCAAACCTGTTTCATCGTTCCAGTTGCGTTGAAAATATGCCCAGGCTTGACGGGCGATCGCTATTTCGCCTGGGGTTAATTCTCCGACGTTGGGTGCGACATAGGGGATGAAGGAGACTGTCACTTGGTTGGGACTAATGGGGTCGCCGGGTAAAACTAAAGATTCTGCATCTAGTCTGGCCACTTCTTCTGGATCAGCTTCTGGTTCTTTCACCAGGAAAGGTTGAGTGATAGATATGTCTGGTGTTTCTACAGAGGAAATTTGAGAGCGAGTTAGATATGTAGACCAGAAATTGAGTCCAGCAATGGCGATAGCTGCTGTAACTACTCCGCCTACAGAAGCTAGTATTGATAGATTTTTTGGTGGTGGTTCAAAGTCAGATGTCATTTTTGTTTAAGTCCTTGCTGTGTTAGTTAATATACGGTTTCACAGATAATAACAATTTCATTTTGGACTGCTGGCAAATATAAAGTTATACAAAGTCTCTGGGGATTTTTTTCACGCCCAAGTACGTAGAAAATTGTTCAAAATTTAAGTCGTAATTGTCCTGTAAAGGCGTTATTGCCATAAATGTTTCCACTTATGTTACGATTGCGAACGTTACTAAATGTATAACCCAGTTCTGCTTCGATATCCGGTGCAAGTTTAGCTTTGAAGCCAGTTTGGTAGCTATTAGCGTTATCGAATTTGCCGTTTAGTCGCTGTTGTTCGAGAGTGATAGCAAAGCGACAACGCAAAGTATCAAATAAATCTCCTTCCCAACCCAACTCGGCATTATAAACTAGAAAATCTGGCGGAGAAAAATACCCACTCTGGCGTTCTACCTCGCGTGCGTAATTCCACGTAAATAAATTGGCAGAGACGGAAAATTGCCCTAATTTGCGTTCTAATCTGCTAAAAGACTGTCGTTCAGAATTACCATCGTTATAACTGCCCCAGCGATATAAGGCAAACAAACTAGTGTTGCAGTCAATTTGCCAGAATAAACTTGGCCCAAATCGCCAAGCTGTAATTTGATTGTCTAAGGTTTGAGCGTTGAATTTATAGGGGCCTTGTTCTATATTTCCTGATATAGCTAAAAATGATGTTAATTGACCATCTGGTGCAACTTTGGCGGGAGAAATAGGCGCTTCGACTTTGGCATTGAAGTTAATCGCTGTGGGTAGACGATTGAAAGTATCTATTCCTGTTGCTGTTTGTAGTGTTACATCTCCAATTTTTACTTCCCAGCCTACTTGTAAGGGAATGTTTGTAATTGATTCAATTAAATTGAACAGATTGTTTATACAACATTAATTAATAAATCCTTGAATTTAGATACTTGTATAAATAGATAAAAAATTTATAACAAGAGATGGCAAATTTGGAGTAGTGAACTATACTTAGCAACGGGTAATAACTTCATTGCCTAAGTTACGGTGTCATGGGTGGATTTCAGGTGATTATAGAATCTGTATTGTATGTCATAACTAGTCAGCAACTATTGATCTGTTCTCCAGAAGCAAGGCAATGTCCACCTTATATGATTATTTCTGCCCCAGAAAATTTTTATCCCCAGCCACTGTTTTTCGAACCAAGTAACATACATAAATCTACTACACTTCAGAGGAAATACTGAACCTGTTTATTCTTATAATTACTCTTAATCAAGCTGCCACACTGGCGAGTACCCTAGCAAGATTGACCTCACCCCGCCTACCAAGGAGAGGGGTTGGGGGTGAGGTTCTGTATTTTATTAAATCCACATTCCTTAGCAAGAAACCAAAAACCATTAATTTACTTTTATTTCAGGTACAATATGGCTTCAATTTCTCTGGTTAATGATGCAGCAAATTTTTCCGGGAATAGTCGTTCTAGCCTAAAAAAAAGAACTTTACTGTTTCGCTATCTCGCAGAAATAAATTTAATTTTTGGTGCTTGGTATTTGCATTGGCGAATTACTAATTCCATCAACTTTGATGCGCTGTGGCTATCAATTCCCTTATTACTTGCAGAAATTTATAGCTATTTCGGCGGGGTCATGTTTGTCATTGGACTTTGGCGACCTTTAGTTAGACAAATTAAGTCACTCGACAAGCTAACACCACCCATACCTACCTCTGATTGGCCGACTATAGATGTGTTTATTACCTGCTATAACGAATCACCAGAAATTGTCGAAGCAACTGCTAAATCGGCTTTAGCAATGGATTACCCCACAATTAAACTACGCGTTTATATATTGGATGATGGTAATTCTCAGCAGATGCGAACAATGTCGGAAAGATTATGTATTGAAGATTTACAATCGCCGTTATTACAACAAGAAGCTAATCGAATTGATGCTGAACGTTCGGCTTTGGTAGAACGTCTTGAGCAATTAAATAATTTACAACCAGATTTAGCAGATGCGGAAGAATGGTTAAAAAACAGTGCGTCAGAAGCCAATAATTATCCCAAATTTCTAAATAGCCTGGGGCAATTTATCTTATGGCTAAATCTAGAATTACCTACAAATACTATCCAAGAACGTCTAACTCAAGAACAACAATTATTAGAATCAGCGATTTATCAAAAAGAATTAGAATTAGTTGAACTTACTCGTTTGCGGTATATTGCTCTACCGAAACAACCAGGGGTACCCCATCACGCCAAAGCTGGTAATCTCAACTACGCCATTTTTTCTGGCGAAACCATAGGAGATTTTATTTTAACTTTAGATGCAGACCATATCCCCAAACCTCAATTTATTAAACGAGTTTTACCATATTTCTATACTTACAATTTATTTACCGGAAAATACGAACAAAATAAAATTGCCTTTGTACAAACACCCCAAGATTTTTATAATATCCCCCCTGATGATCCTTTTGGACATCGCGCCAATTTGTTTTATGGGCCACTACAACAAGGTAAAGATGGGATGAATGCAGCCTTCTACACAGGAACAAATGCGGTCTTGCGAAGAGAAGCATTAATTAGTGTAGGACTGCAATATTTTGCTGATGAATATACCAAAAATGAAAAGCGGTTAGATGAATTTGAATTAATTGGCGGTGTATCTAGCAATAGTATTACCGAAGATATGAATACAGCGATGCGCTTACATGGTGCTGGATGGAAATCTGTTTATCACAACGAATTGTTAGCGGAAGGATTAGCACCTGATGATTTAAGTTCTACATTAAAACAGAGATTACGTTGGGCCCAAGGAACTATACAAGTCTTGGTAAGAGAAAATCCATTAACAAAAGCCGGACTAAGTTTTTGGCAAAGGTTACAATATTTCAAAACCATGTATAGTTATTTTTCTGGTTTTGCCACTTTGGTATTTATATTGTGTCCAATTATCTATTTTTTTACAGAAACTATGCCAGTGAAAACCTTAGGATTTGATTTTACCTTACACTTCTTACCAGCTTTCATGATTAATCGGCTTACTTTTTTAGCGGTGACTTGGGGTATTCCTGCTAGAGAAATATGGCGTTCAGAACAATATGCGATCGCCTTATTTCCTTTATTAATCCAAGCAGTCTGGAGTGTGTTTACTGGACAACCAATTAAATTTCAAGTTACACCTAAACAGCGTCAATCAGGAATTTATCTGCGGTTAATTTTTCCCCAGTTAGTTGTCTTTGTTCTCACAATTTTAGGAATATCATGGAGTCTTTTTCGCTTTGGCATGGGAACTTTAAATACGCCGCTTATATATCTGTTAAATGGTGCTTGGGGTATTTATAATTTGTCTTTACTTTGGGCAATTATTAATGCTTATATTTGGCAAACCGATGCTAATTCATAATTAAGCAAAAGCATGATTTAAAAAGTGTTAATATAGCTTTACAAACCTTGCTGTTTTCTATATGCAATGTAAAAATTGCCTTATCAGTAACTTAATCTACAAGGAAACTCTATGAATCCTACAGTTAGTGTAATTGAACCTTCGGGGATTTTAAATGCAGTCAATGGTAATGAATTACGTCGTGAAATTACTAATCTTATCTCTACTGGCATGGAAATTGTGTTAATTGATTTGCAGGATGTGACTTTTATTGATAGTTCTGGTTTGGGTGCTTTGGTGGCGGCAATGCAATCTGTAAAACAAGCTAATTGTAAGCTATTTATCTGCTCTGTGAATGATCAAGTGAGGATGGTATTTGAATTGACTAAAATGGATAGGATTTTACAAATTTTTGCTACTAGAGATGAGTTTAATAGTCAGGTGTTGGCTATACAATAAATTTTTTATTTCACGCAAAGGCGCAGAATCGCAGAGAGAAAAAAAGGCACAAGCACCCGGCGCTTTCTCCCCCATGTATTGGCTTGTCTTTGCGGTTTGTTTTTAATTCTCTTAATCAAAAGTAACTTTGAGTAGAGATAAATCATCATCAAAAGTATTACTGGTGCTGAGATTTTTAATCTGGGCTAATATTTGTTGAAGACTATAAATATTGGCTTGATTAGAGTGGATTAACAAATCAAAGAAAGCATTAAAACCCCACATTTTACCGTCAGCTTGTAAAACTTCATAAGCGCCATCACTAAAGAGGTATAAAATGCTATTTTCGGCGATTTCTAAAGTATCCACTGTAAAATCAATATCAGGCACAAACCCAATGGGTAAATCTAAAGAACTTAATTGTTTGATATCTTTTGCATCTTGATCAATTAATATAGCTGGTGGATGTCCAGCGTTGGCATAAATTAATTGATGTGTTAACTGATTGTAGACTCCATACCAAATTGTAAAATACTTATTACCATGACTACTCATTTGAAAACTATGATTCAGATCTGTTAAAACTTCACCTGGATGACAAAAATTTGTATTGGGAAGCGACTGCGATCGCAACACATTTAAAACAGACATAGATAATAGTGCTGAACCAACTCCATGTCCAGAAACATCTAATAGATAAATAGCCAAATTATCATCATCAATCCAGTAATAATCAAAGCAATCTCCCCCCAACTGCGCCGAAGGAACAAACAAAGCCTCTGTAGTTACAGTCCCTACCAGCGGTGATGGTAAGAGCGATCGCACATAATCAGCAGCTTCCGCCAACTCTGCTTCTAAGTTTTGGTTTAATTTTTCTAAAGCTATTTGTTTATTTTTTAAATCCTGATTAAGTTGATACAATCTTAACCCTGCTCTTACCCGCGCCTTCAACTCCTTCATTTCAATCGGCTTAGAAATGAACTCATCTGCACCAGCATCTAATCCTCGAACTCTATCCCCCTCCTCCCCCGGTGCTGCACCCTTTGCAGTCAACAAAATAAAAAACGTAGTCGCCAAATCAGAATCTTCCTTAACTTGACGACATACCTCCAAGCCATCCATTTCCGACATTACCCAGTCACAGATAATCAAAGCCGGACATAATATTTTCGCTTGTGTAATTCCTGATTGCCCATTACTGGCTACAGTAGTATCATAACCCTGATTTTGCAGCGTTCTTTTTAGCGCTACTCGCACTGTAGGATCATCATCAATAATCAGTATCTTCAACATAAATTTCCATAAAATAATATTCTGTTACTTCTTCTTGTGCTTTGCATCCTTTGCGGTTAATTTATTGTATTCACCACCAAAATCCAAATATTATTAAGGCTAAGAGTGAATAAAAAAATTCATTTAAAAGTTAACACAGACCTCAACGCCACAGGCGAAGTTTTATCCTGGTTTGAGCAAATAAATCAACCTCCATTATCTGATAAAAAAATCTGGTGGCAATGTCAAACCTTACTCATTGAAGGCTTCGCCAATATTGTAGAACACGCACATAAAAATTTACCCTTAGAAACTCCCATTGAATTAGAAGTCCTGCGGTTAAATGAATATATAGAAATTCGCATCTGGTCGTTTGGTCAAGCATTTGATTTACAGCAGCAATTACAGACAAAACCTGAACTGACAGATAACTTTCAAGAAAGGGGTCGCGGTTTAAAAATTATGGACTCAATAGCAGAAGAATTAAATTATCTCCCAATAGATGCTCATCGTCATTGTTTATTTTTGAAAATTAAATATTAATAATTTAAAAAAGTTTGAATTTCTTTAACAAAACTTTCTAACTCCGCTATCAATTCACTTGTACCAGCACACTGCTGTTGATGACTCAGTTGCTCCAGCTTTTCTGCGGCTTGCTGCATAGAGATAGCTCCTATATTGGCACTAGATCCCTTGAGATTATGAGCTTCTCGCGCTAATTGCTGAAAATCAAGTGAGGCGATCGCCGCCTTGGTTGCTGCTAAATGTAACTGACTATCTTCAACGAATATTTGTAATAATTCTAGTTCAAATTCGGTATTGTTTTCAGAGAGTTGATGTAAATGTTCCCAATCAATATCTATATCTTTATGTAATATTAATTGGCTCCAATGCTCTAGGACACTTGCCAATTTATCTTTATTTACTGGTTTACTCAAATAATCATTCATCCCTGCATCTAAACAGCTTTGTTGGTCTTCTTTCATGGCATTAGCTGTCATGGCAATTATTACAGGTTGCCGATGACTACAACGCCGAATTTGTTTGGTAGTTTCTAAACCATCTAAAATTGGCATTTGGCAATCCATGAAAATTAAGTCATAGGGAACTGCTTCTAATAGCTGTAAAACTTCTTGACCGTTGGCAGCAATATCAGCTTCATAACCTAAGTTTTGTAGTTGCTTTAGGGCAACTTTTTGATTTACTAAATTATCTTCTGCAAGCAAAATTTTTAAATTAGATTTAGTTACTTGATATTCATTAACAATTGGTTGCTCAATTTTTAGGGAATTTTGCCGGATACCTAAGATATTCATGATAGTATCGAGTAGGCGAGATGGTTTAACAGGCTTAACTAAATAGCTAGTAAATCCTATATTTAGTGCTTTTTGAACTTCATTTTTTTGATTAGTAGAAGTCAACATAATTAAAGGAAGATCAGCAAGCACCGTATTACTTTTGATTTGTATTCCTAAAGTTAAACCATCTACCTCTGGCATTTGCATATCAATTAAAGCCACATCATAATGTATGCCTTGTGCAGCAGCAAGTTGTAAAATATTGATAGCTTCAGCCGCACTAGCAGCTTCATCTACTTGCATTCCCCAAGGGGTGGCTTGATGGTAGATAATTTTGCGGTTAGTAGCATTATTATCCACTACTAACAAACGACGATGGGGGAGAATTTTCCCTTCATGTACAGAAGAAACAGACTGAGACTGTTTAGTAAAATTTAACTCAAACCAAAATTGAGATCCTTTCCCTAACTGACTATTCACACCGATTTTTCCTCCCATCAAACTTACCAATTGCTGACAAATAGCTAATCCTAAACCTGTACCACCATACTTGCGAGTAATGGAAGCATCTACTTGGGTGAAAGGCTGAAAAAGTTTGCTTTTATCTTCAGCAGAAATACCAATACCTGTATCTGTCACAGAAAAATTGATAGTGGCTGTGTGGGGAGTTTGTGATACCAATTCTGCTCTAACTACAATTTCACCACTACTGGTAAACTTGATAGCATTACCAATTAAATTCATTAAAATTTGCCGTAACCGACTAGCATCACCTTGTAAATTAATTGGCACATTACGATGAATCAATCCGGCTATTTCTAATCCTTGTTTATGGGCTTGGGGTGCTAATAATTCTAATACTTCTTCTACACAAGTAGATAAGTCAAAATCTAAAGTTTCTAGAATCATTTCTCCAGCTTCTAGTTTTGATAAATCCAAAATTTCATTAATTAAATATAAAAGGGCATCACCACTAATGCGAACTGTCTCCACAAAATCACGCTGTTCTGCTTTCAAATCAGTTTCTAATAACAAACCAGTCATCCCCAAAATAGCATTCATGGGTGTGCGAATTTCATGACTCATATTCGCTAAGAATGCACTTTTTGCTTGAGAAGCTAACTCGGCTTGATGACGGGCAATTTCTAATTCTTGGCGTTGGCGAGTTTCTACTTCTAATAATTGAGCTTGGGCTAAAGCAATGCCTACTTGATCAGCAAGCGATCGCAAAAGTTCAATTTCCCAATTATTCCACTCACGGGAATGATGACATTGATGAGTTATGAGTAATCCCCACAATTTATTTTGCAAAAAAATAGGGATAACAAGATTAGCTTTAATTTGATATTTTTTCAAAAATTCCTCATAGCAAGACTGAATTTTAGCTTGTTCAATATCATGAATAACGCCTATTTTTCCCTGATGATATTTTTGAAGGTAAACATCTGTAAAACAAGGGTCAATTATATTTTGCCCCATAATTACAGGTAATCCAGGAATTAATGCTTCTTTGAGAACCGTTAAGAAACCATCGGATTGTAATTGCGAAATGACTACACGATCTGCTTGAAGTAATTCTTGTACTTCTGTGACGCTAGTTTGCAGAATTTCATCGATTTGTAAAGACTCACGAATTTTAAGAGTGATATCGGCTAATAATTGCGATCGCAAGTTTTGTCGTTGTAATTCTTCTTCGGCTTGCTTGCGTTCGGTAATATCAATCCCAGTAGCAATAATATATTCAACGTTCACCTGTGCATCATTTAGATTGGCATTACTCCAAGCAATTAACCGCCGATTACCATCTTTCGTTAACCAGTAATTTTCATAGTCTTTGATTTTGTGACCAAAAGCAGCTTGTTGTAAAACCGCTTTCACTGCTTCCATCTCTTCTGGAACTAAGAATAAATTCCAAATATATCTATTTCTCACCTCATTAAATGAATAACCAGTAATTTGCTCACAGGCTTTATTAAAGCGCACGATTCGCCCCTGTAAATCCAGAACTACTACTAAAACACTAGCTGTATTAAGGATGGACGAAATAAAATTACGCTCTTGTTTTAATGCTTCCTCTGTGCGTATGCGTTCAGTAACTTCTCGATAAATTAAGTAGTAAACAAAAGCCAAAATCAGAAAACATAAACAAATAGCGATCGCTACTGCCAAAATACTGTTACGTCTGCTAATTGTTGCCGCTAAAGACTGTTGTTGTAGTCGTTGATTTTCTTCATTCTCTATTTCATTGATTATCTTACGGATATCATCCATGAGATTTCTACCCTGATTGGTTTTGATTACCTGCAAGTTGGCATCCAATTTATTCTTTTGCCGCAAATCTATGGTCTGTTTTATTCCTGCTAATTTCTTGGCTATCAAATTTTCTAAAGTGGTAATCTGCTTTTGTGAATCTAGTTGATTCTCTGTTATTTTTTTTAATTCTTCAACTTTTTGATCAATCTTATTAACTGCCAATTTATAAGGCTCCAAATAAGACGCATCACCAGTCAAGATATAACCATTTTGTCCAGTTTCCGCATCCATAATCAGAGCAATTATTTGTTCTTGAATATTCAGTTTCTCTAAAGTTGTTTTTTGTTGGTTATTAATTTCTAAATAAGTTTTTGTATTCTGATATGAAACCATTCCAATTAAAATGAGAATTGCTGATGCTAACCCAAATCCTCCAGCAATTTTTTTAAAAAACTGTAAGCGTATCTTCTTAGATTGTTGACGTTCTTGATTTACCCATACCAAATTGTCTAAATTGCGTCGCAGTTCCAGTTGTTTAATGACTTGATTACCTAAAATACGCAAGGCATCTACTTGTTCCGTAGTCAGATTTCGCGGTATTTGGTCAATTACACACAGCGTCCCCAAACTGTATCCTTCGGCGTTAGTCAGTGGTACACCTGCATAAAAACGGATATTGGGGTCTGATGTCACTAATGGGTTACTAGCAAACCGCTCATCAATTGTGGCATCAGGAACAATAAAAATATCACTTTGCAAAATAGCATGGGCGCAAAACGCCACATCACGGGAGGTTTCTAGCGCCTCTAAACCAACTTGAGATTTAAACCATTGACGATTAGTATCAATTAAGCTAATCAAGGCAATGGGAGTACCGCAAATATACGAAGCTAAACGAGTTAGTTCATCAAAACACTCTTCTGCGGGAGTATCCAGAATTTTGTATTGTAAAAGCGCCTCAATTCTTGCTGCTTCGTCATCAGGTAATGATGCTTTCATAGGTGCTAATCCATGACTATCGTCATTATTCGTGGTTTGTTAGATGATTGTTAGTGCTATTAATAATGACACAGGTAATTCAGTATGTCATAAAAGTAAATTAATATAAATCCATCGGACAGACAATTAGCTTGATCTGTAAGGGTTCACATCTCCAAAAAAAGCTAGATTATTAAATTTATGTATTTTTTGTGGTCTGTATGTTAATTAGCTGACTATTCAGGGAATTATATTTATATAGCTTGATGAGGTCTTTTATAACAGCCTGTCATCAAATAAATTATTTGAGAATAATATCCAAAAAAATATGCAAATCAAATTAGGATTCGGAGCTATTCCCAAACCGCAATATGTATTTGTCAGCAGAGAAGCAGATTACTGTTGGTATATGCTAGCCGAAGATGAAAAAAGGATACCAATTTATGACAAAGCTTTAACAGGAGTCATCACGGGAATAGAAGTTAATAAGAAGGTAGAAACTAAATTCGGTGCAGCAGAAAAAAACGATTTATATATTTTGGCAGATAAACCTTATATTATCCGCTCAGGAAGTGACTCTTATTTTTCTAAAACGTTATTATTATCTTTGGATGTCCTGACTTCTGAACAATTGCTTAAACCATTAACAATTACGGTTAGTCCAGGAGATAAAACAGTAGTTTTTTGCAAAATTTATGATCCGTTTACTTATCGCTCTCTAGGATTTATTTGGGATGAACATAAGGAAATTGATTGGCAGGTTTTAGCCCAAAGAATCAGCTTAAAACTCAACGTAAATTATCAACCCAATCATCAAGAGTCAACAGAAATATCGGCTAATACAACCACAGATAAAATTCATGAATGTTTCATCGCTGAAACTGATACATATTTAGCACAATTAAATTGGACTCCAGAACAAGGAAAGGAGTATTTGCAGCAAACATATGGCAAGCGATCGCGCCTACAACTCACTAATACAGAATTTCAGGAATTTATTAATTACCTAAAGTTTCAAGTAACCACAAAGTAAGTATTCTAATTCTTAGAAAACATGAGAATAAACCGGGGTTGTGGCCGCTTGCCTGCATTCATACATAGACAGAAATTTTCTAAATAATGGGCAACAATTGTCAGCCCCAGAACCAGCTTTACATCCTAGCCGCAAGGAAATAATTCAAGTTTTGCAACTAGGAGTTTCAGTGAACTTGGCAGCAATGTTATTGACATTACTGAGTATCCAAACAATTATTGGAGCATTGCTTCTCAAAACATTATCAGTTCCACAAGGCGCTGCTGTCTATCGCACAGGGCAACTGATTGAGCCTATTGATATTTTTGTTGTCCAAGCAAATATCAGCATGATTGTGGCTCAATTTGTGGGGATTGGCATTCCATTTTGGCTTGCAAGTCGTGTCAGGACAAACGCATCTCAAGATTGACGAGTTTAGATAAAATCGGAATGCACCAGATTACAAACTTTACCTAAAAATCTTCATCATCAACGAAAAACTCAGCATCGTCATCTAACCTAGATTTACCTTGCCAAGAACCCGCCAGACCCCACAGAGGTTGCAGTAATGCCATACCAATTAAACCAATACCGGCGCTAAAGGCCAGCACCAAACCAACAGGTATTTGAATTGATTGAAATGTTAAGAATTTCAAAGATACAGGTGTGGCATTTTGGACGGAAATAATAGCGATCGCTATTACCCAAATAGCTGCTACTAGAGATATTAAAATAGGAGTCAAAGTTTTCATAATAATTTACTTCCCCTCTCCTCTTGGTAAGGAGAGAGGTTAGAGGTGAGGTTTTACTAGACTGCTACTGTTTCTAGTTTAGCGATGGCACTTTCCATTTCTTGAGCGATTTTGCTCAGTTTCTCTGGAGAGTTGGTTTCCATGTAAACGCGTACCAGGGGTTCTGTACCGGAAGGACGCAGTAAAATCCAGCTACCTTCTTCTAAATACAACTTAATCCCGTCTTTGCGTCCGACTTCTTTGACTTTAATCCCGGCTACCTCAGCAGGGGGATTTTTAGTAAAGGAGTCGATAACAGCGGTTTTGTGTGCCTCTGTCAGATGCAAGTCCAGACGGTTATTGTAAAGTGGGCCATCAGCTTCGGCGATCGCTTCCTTGACAAGTTGACTCAGAGGTTTACCTTCATAGGCGATGGCTTCTGCCACCAACATATCAGCTAAAATGCCGTCTTTTTCAGGAATATGCCCAATTACACTTAAACCGCCTGATTCTTCACCCCCAATCAGTACGGCAGTTTCCCGCATTTTTTCACCAATGTATTTAAAGCCAACAGCTGTTTCATAAATTGGCAACCCATGTTTAGCTGCAAAATTATCCAGCAGGTGAGTTGTAGCTACAGTACGTACTATAGCGCCGCTTTTACCTCTGTTTTTAATTAAATGACGGGCTAACAACAGCAGCACAGTATTAGGAGTCAGGAAATTACCTAATTCATCCACGATACCAAAGCGATCAGCATCACCATCTGTAGCCAAGCCTAAATCAGCTTTATCGGCACGTACTGCTTCCACTAACCCAACCAATTGTTCGCCTTTAGGTTCGGGCATTCCGCCGCCAAATAACACATCCCGTTTGATGTTGAAGCTTTCTAACTGACAACCGCAGTATTGCAAAACTTCATCCAAGTAGCCGCGAGAGGTAGAATAAAGGGCATCGTACTTTACCTTTAAATTCGCACTTCTGATCCGTTCTACATCGAGTAAGGTGTAGATAAATTTTAGGTAATCTGGTTTGGGATCAAAAATGGAAATTTTACCCACAGGAATATTATCGGGCAGTGCATCCGATGCACTTTCAATATTTGCCACAATAGTATCAGTAATCTCTGGAGTGGCAGGCCCAGCATAATCAGGGATATATTTAATCCCACAGTAAGGTGCTGGATTATGGCTGGCGGTAAACATTAACGCCCCAGCGGAATTTAAGAGACGGGCGTTGTAGGCAATTACTGGTGTAGGGCAATCCCGATCAGTAATTTTCACAGTCCAACCCAAGTCTGCTAAGACTTCAGCCGCTGTTTGGGCAAACTGGTCAGCTAAAAACCGAGTATCGTAGGCAATAAGAACTGGTCTATCTTTTGAATAGGCTGTTTCGAGGTAACTTGCGATCGCTCTTGTTACTTTCCGCACATTGGGAAAAGTAAAATCATCGGCAATAATCCCTCTCCAACCGTCAGTACCAAATTTTATCTTGCTGGAATTACTACTAGCGCTCATAGATGCCACTGTCTCCCGTCCATCTTCAGTACTATAGGAAGCTTCTCGCAAAGCGTGCGTAGCCGCAAGTCTCCCCGAACGTATTTTTTCTCACTGCTATTGAGCAATGTCAACTCCTGATCGACCTTTTGCCAGTTATCACCTTTGGTCTCTAGTTGCCCCAGCTACAGGGCAAGAACGTTGGCATTGCCAGATGAGACGGGGATTTATTAAAGCGCGCCAACATGAGCCACAAGTTAAAGCACTATTAGGTAAAGCCACTGCACCCCAGCGGATTGGCATCCTCGCCCAAAAAGGCGTTTATGAATTCCATCATAATAGACATTTGTTACAGCAATCAGACGGTGTAGAACAAGTTGCACAAATTCTCAAATTAAGTAACTCAACTTATCAAGTACAACAGCGCGTGTTGCAAATTTTACAAAAGTATTATGATGAACCATTATTAATCAACAAACAAATTATCCAATTAACTCCGGGGGATGAGGGATTTCCCAAACCTATTTTTATTGATCAAGAAGCTTACCGCTTCCGTTTGTATGCGGCGATGGACTGCGTTTTTATTGAATCCGATCGCACTTTACATATTTTAGATTTCAAAACGGGTAAATCTGCTTTTGACCACAGACAAGCATTAGTTTATTTACTAGCCGCTCGTTATCTTTATCCTGGATTACCAGCGGTAGCATCGTTTTATAATTTAGAACTATCTAAAAAATCTGATTTAATTAGCATCAATAATAGCGAATTAGAATCATTAAAGCTTGATTTAGCAAACATTGCCCACAAACATCAATACGACTTGCAAAAATATCACGAAAAAACTAGTAATTTCAGCAAAATTTTCCCTCCCAATCCAGGTTATCACTGCCGATTTTGCCCATTTAACCCTATATGTGAATTTTCCGAGCCAGGCTCTCATGTTCATTCCATGCCTACCTTGAAAAAGCATGAATCGTAGAAAAAGGGACTAGAGACTAGTACCGCTACGCGGAAGTCAAAATTCAAAAAGCTTTTATTGTATCTATATTTATTAGATGAATTAGAAAAATGACAATAAAAGTTAACTTATATCAACCTCCTGTTTTGTAATTTTTGCGCCCAGATCTAAAAGTGTTTGTTGCTGGGACTGCGTTAAACCAATAACTCCTGCAATATTCATATTTTCGTAAGGTCGGGGAGTGCTGAGAATTTTAATACATTCACCAGTGTCAACATCCCATAGTTGGATAGTTTGGTCTTCGCTACTACTCACTAAGAGAGGTTTTTTATCTGACTGAAGATAGATAAAAGTCACTGCATAAATCCATCGTGTATGACCTTGTAGTACTTTTAAACATTCCCCAGTCTCAATATTCCAAATTCTGACTGTTTGGTCTTTACCTCCACTAGCTAATAGACGGCCATCTGGGCTATAAGCTACTGTAATGATTGGTTCAGTATGTCCTTTTAGGGTTTTTATACATTCGCAGGTTTGAACATCCCAAATTTTGATTGTTTTATCTTCGCTACCACTGGCTAAGGTTTTACTATCAGGACTGAACTTAGTTAACCAAACTGCATTGCTATGTCCTGTAAAAATTTTGCAACATTCTTTTGTCGCTACATCCCAACCTCTAATTATTTCTTCTGCACCAGAACTAATCAAAAGTTGGCCATCAGGACTGTAAGTTACAAAGGCGATCGCATGATTATGATGAAATAAATAAATACATTCCCCTGTTTTCACATCCCATAGCCTCATCTGACGGTCAGTAGAACCAGTAGCTAAAGTTTTACCATCAGGACTGTAAGCCAGAGAGATTAACCACTCTACATGACCACGACAGATATGTAAGCATTTTCCTGTTTGTGCGTCCCAAATTCTTACAGTTCCATCAGCACCACCACTAGCCAACGTCTTACCGTCAGGACTATAAGCTACAGTTCGCACCCAATGGGTATGTCCTTGCAAAGTCTTCAAACATTTTCCCGTTTGAATATCCCACAGTTTCACTGTCTGGTCTTCATGACCACTGGCTAAAATTTGCGGTGGAGAATTATTCGTCAATGGAGAAACAGCCAGCGCCCAAACACCGCTACTATATCCTGGAAAGGTTTTCGTACAACGTCCTGTGCGAATATCCCAAAACTTGATTGTTTGGTCTTCATCACTAGCAATGAGAGTTTGACTATCAGGACTAAAAACCAGGGAACGAATCCCATTAGTATGTCCTTGTAAAGTTTGGCGACATTCTCCTGTGTGCATATCCCAAAGACGAATTGTGGTATCTGCACCACCACTGGCTAAAGTTGTGCCATCCTGACTACAAGCTAAACACCAAACAGCGCCTGTATGACCATTGAGTGTGGCTAAAGAATTTCCTGTATCTACACACCAAAACTTGATAGTACAATCAGCACTACCACTGACTAAAGTTTTACCATCCGTACTAAATACTACAGCCCAAATTACATCTGTGTGTTCTTGTAGGGTTTTTAAGCATTCCCCAGTGGTTACATCCCAAAATTTGATTCTTTGGTCAGCACTACCACTAGCTAAAATTTGAGCATCTGGACTTAAAGCAATAGACCAAATCCAATTTGTATGTCCTAGCAGAGTTTTTAAACATTCTCCTGTTTCGATATCCCAAAAGCGAATGGTCAGGTCAACGCCGCTACTTGCTAGTACTGAACAATTTTCACTTTCCAGCAAGGCCACAGACCAAACAAAACTAGTATGACCTGTATAAGTTTGCAGACATTGACCTGTTTGGTAATTCCATTTTTTAATGATTCGTTCATCACTACCACTAAATAAAGTTTGACCATCGGCGCTAAAAACCAGAGAACGCGCCCAACCTCCGTGTGCTTCCCAACTTAAGCTTTGCTGTCCGTCTGAGATTTGCCAAAGAGAAATTTTCCCATGACTATCGCCTGTTGCTAACAAAGTACCATCAGGACTAATTGCTACTGTAAAGGTGTAACTAAGATTGGCTGTAAAGGTAGATTTGCTGAAATTTGAGTAAGCAAAGTTAGTATTGTGTAAGTTAATACTTTTTAAATCAGCTTGCCAAATTGTTAAATAAGAAAAGTCATAATCACTTAAATCAACTTGCATTTGTCGGAGTAAATTAATTGTGTTACCGCCCGTATATCCGGTATCAATCGGTTTTTGTTTCCGTAAAGATGCCAGAATTGTGATTAGGTGTGCAGCAATGCGTTGAGTATCACCAAAAGTAGCAAGTAATTGTTTAATAATAGGCTTCAAAATCAGATAAATTTGAATTTATTGAATATAATCTTTAGCAGTCGCTTTAATTAGCGCATGGGTTTTGAATAAGGAAATATTTTGAGTATTAATTTCATCACAGACTTGTTGAATTAAACAACTGGTCATATATTCCATTAACACAGGCTGTAATGTAAATAAGCCACTACCTTTTTCAATTAGACTACGCCTTTCTAAACTTTCTAGTGCGTCTAGAAGTTGCGCCGAGGAAATGGGAAAAAGTAAATCCGAGTGAATTTCTGGAAAATTTACAGGTTCGCGGTTGATGGCTAAACAGTACATCACTTGTTTTTCTAAATCTGATAATCGTTGAAATTGTTGTTCGATTAAATCTTGAATATCACCGAAAACTACAGTTCCTTCAGCCAGAAAATCACTGATTTGACTATCAAATAAATCACGAATGGTAGTAGCGACAATCTTCAATGCCAATGGATTGCCTGCATAAGATTGAATTAAAGTTTGCCATTCATTTTTTGCAGCAGTAAAACTTCCTTTACAATTAAAGATTGCTTTTCCATCAGTAATTGATAAACCTGATAATGGCAAAGACTTGACTGGTAAAATTTCACCTTCTAGTATTGCTACTTCTTTAGGTTTTTCTCGACTGGTTAGCAGTAAACAACTTTGATGACGAAATTCACCAATTCTTTTAAACAGTTCGCCATACCCTTCATAACCAGGACGATATTGACCTGTGCGACCTTCACAACCATTCAAAATAATCTCTGCATTATCGAGAATTATTAGACAGCGATGTTTTTGTAGATAGCTAAGTAATAAAGAAATCTGCTCAAAGATAGATGCAGATACATGACCTTCTTGGTGATGAGAAATAACTTGAATCAGATTAGTTAACAGTGATGTAATTGTAGGGGAATTTTGGAGCGATCGCCAAATCACATACTCAAAGTTTTTCTGAAGTCTTTCACCCAATTTCACAGATAAAGAAGTTTTGCCAATTCCCCCAATACCTAATAGCGCCACTAGCCGACAACGGTCTTGAATAATCCATTTTTCTAAAGTTGTTACTTCTTGATAACGACCATAAAAAATAGATACATCAGGCGCTTCACCCCAGTCATAATGGGGAGTGGGAGTAACAAGTTGCTGGGAATACCATCTTCTGAGAGAGGCGCGGAGGTTATCTTTAGTTACTTTTTCTCCCATTGCTTGAGAAAGACTTTTCCACAGTCGAAAGCCCACAATTTTGATGTAGTCAGCATCATAACCAAATTTCTCAGCAATTTCTGGATAGGTTTTTTGTTCCCACGACTGTCGCAAGATGATTTCTTGTAAATCATTTAAAGATGCGCTTCCCAGAATGCTTTCTACAATTACTAAGGCTTCTTCGACAGTCATTTGTCTAATATTGCTTACTAAAGATAACTATGATTGATAACTTTAAATAACTTTTAATTACTGCAAACAATTAGCAGCTTTTCTATGATGCTATCAGTTGTTGATTCCCAAGAAACAGCAACTTTAAATCATTCACAAAATCATTGGAATTATTTTAATCTATGACTACCACCTTACAAAGACGCTCTAGCGTTAATGTCTGGGAACGTTTCTGTGAGTGGATTACTAGCACTGATAACCGTCTTTACATCGGTTGGTTCGGTGTTTTGATGATTCCCACTCTTTTAACTGCCACCAGTTGCTTTATCATCGCCTTTATTGCTGCACCTCCCGTAGATATCGATGGTATCCGCGAACCTGTTGCCGGTTCTTTAATTTATGGCAATAACATTATTTCTGGTGCAGTCGTACCTTCTTCTAACGCCATTGGCTTACACTTCTACCCCATCTGGGAAGCTGCTTCTTTAGATGAGTGGTTGTACAACGGTGGCCCTTACCAGCTGATCATTTTTCACTTCTTGATTGGCTGCACCTGTTATTTAGGTCGTCAATGGGAATTATCTTACCGCTTGGGGATGCGTCCTTGGATTTGCGTAGCTTACAGCGCACCTTTAGCTAGTGCTACCGCAGTCTTCTTAATTTACCCCATCGGTCAAGGTTCTTTTTCTGATGGTATGCCTTTGGGTATTTCTGGAACATTTAATTTTATGTTGGTGTTCCAAGCTGAACACAATATTTTGATGCACCCATTCCATCAGTTAGGCGTGATTGGTGTATTTGGTGGTGCTTTAATTTCCGCCATGCACGGTTCCTTGGTTACTTCAACTTTGGTACGAGAAACCAGTGATACCGAATCTGCTAACTATGGTTATAAGTTCGGCCAAGAACAAGAAACCTACAACATTGTTGCAGCTCATGGTTATCTGGGAAGGCTATTCTGGCAATATGTCAGCTTTCGTAATTCCCGTTCACTGCACTTTGTCTTAGCAGCTTTACCTGTGATTGGTATCTGGTTCACTGCTTTGGGTATCAGCACAATGGCGTTTAATTTGAACGGATTCAACTTTAATCAATCTGTAATTGACGCTCAAGGGCGGGTCATTAATACCTGGGCTGATGTTATTAACCGGGCTAATTTAGGAATGGAAGTAATGCATGAACGCAACGCGCACAACTTCCCTTTAGATTTAGCAACAAGTGAGGTTGTACCTGTAGCCTTGACTACTCCGGCTATTCACAGCTAAGGGCGTTGTTCAAGATTGAATTTCGTTTTCTATGATTGCTTAATTTTGGGGATGGTGTACGCCATCCTCATTTTTTATGGTTGTAGGAAATTTTCAGCTATGCTTAAATTTATGTTCCTGTAGGCACTCTTAAAAGCATCTGGAAACAGGCTCAATTGGAGGAAGATAACTAATGCACTACGCTGTTGTGTTTGAAAAAGGAGAGAACAGCTACGGGGCTTATATTCCTGATTTACCTGGATGTGTAGCTGTAAGGGAGACTTTAGCAGAAGTCAAGGTTTTAATTACTCAAGCCCTTCAATTTCATTTGGAAGGGTTACATGAGGACGGAGAGGAGATTCCACAACCGTCAAGTCAAGTCGATTATATCGAAGCGCAACTCACTTGATTTTAAGATTGTGGCAACGAAACTGACTTGGGAATACAGGGCTGAGTGCAAGATGTCAGAATTTTACATGAACATTTTAGATGGTGAATACGCGACAAAACAGACATTGACTACAGGAACTATTCAACCATTGGCATTTCCAGATATATCTGTTTCGGTAGAAGATATATGCGATCGCTCTTAAATTTAACGAGATATTTTGCTATTTTATATGGTTTTCTCAACCTGATGAAGATAACAATATTGATATCTATTTAATTTAGAGGATATGCTGTGCCTAAAACCCATGTTGTTTTCTACCAAGAAGAGGATGGAGAAGTGCCTGTCCTGCAATGGCTGATGCAACTTGTGAAAGAAAACCGCAAAGGTTATGCCAATTGTGTTGCTCGAATTAAACAACTTGCAGACTCAGGTTATGAACTTCGTCGTCCGGCAGCAGATTACTTGAAGGATGGTATATATGAGCTACGGGCAAAGCATATTCATGTGCAATACCGCATTCTATATTTCTTTCATGGGCAAAATGTAGCGATTCTCGCACACGCCATAACCAAAGAAGAAGTCGCAGTCCCACCCATTGATATTGAACGAGCAATAGCAAGAAAGCTTTTATTTGAAGAAAATTCAGAAGCTCATACCTACGAAGAGGAACAAAAAAATGGCGAAGATTAGTGATGCAATCAAAATTATTGACAAAATAACTAGAAGTGAACCTGATTTGGAAGTAATGGTAGAAGAAGCCTCTATTAATGCAGAGGTAGCGCAGCTGATTTATGAAGCTAGAACTAAAGCAGGATTAACTCAGAAACAATTAGCTGAACTTATTGGTACAAAACAACCTGTGATTGCAAGTTTAGAAGATGCTAATTATGAGGGTCACTCACTTTCGATGTTGCAAAAGGTTGCTCACGCTCTCAATCATCGGGTAGTAATTCAACTAATACCAATAGAACATGAGCAAAGTGCATAACTGAGATATTGCACCTAGCCCTGGCGATTATAAATCGCGGCTATACAAACGAAGTCCGCGGCTCGACTGAGCTTCGCCGAACGTCCTGCGCGGACTTACGGAAAATCAAGGATTCTAACCCGCGTAGGCGGGTTTGGCCTGTGTAGCCGTGACTTCCAGTCGCCTGGTGCAAGATCTGAGATAAGGGGTTTCAGTCACAGACAAGTTGGGGATGGTATACACCATCCCAGTTGTTTTATCTTTCTAGTTCGCTAACTTCCTTGGGAACCCCCGCTGTTAACACTTCATGTCCTGTGGGTGTCACCAAAACATCATCTTCAATGCGAATACCAATCCCCACCCAGCGCGGGTCTGTTGCTGGTTGGTCTTCTGCTAATTTGGTATCGGGAACAATATATATTCCTGGTTCTACCGTCAGCACTTGACCGGGTTGCAAAATCTGCGGTTTATCTTCACCATGTTGATAAACACCCACATCATGAACATCTAAGCCTAACCAATGGCTGGTACGATGCATATAATAGGGTTTATATTTTTCTTCTTCAATTAACTTGTCAATTTCGCCCTTGAGGATGCCCAATTCTACTAAGCCTTCTGTGATAACTCGTACTGCTGTATCATGAACTGCGTTAAAACTATTACCTGGCTGTACTTGAGCGATCGCCTGTTTTTGTGCTTCTAAGACAATCTCATATAATGTCTTTTGCTCTGATGTAAACTTACCACCTACAGGGAAAGTCCGAGTAATATCAGAGTTGTAATAACCATAAGCACAACCCGCATCAATCAGCAGCAATTCTTCATCCTGCATTTGCCGATTATTCTCGATGTAATGTAATACACAGGCATTAGCACCAGCAGCCACAATGGAAGGATAAGCTGGCCCCATCCCACCCCGTAGCTTAAATATATGTTCTATTTCTGCTTGGACTTCATATTCATAACGTCCAGGTGCGGTAAATTCGATGGCGCGGTTATGTGCTTCTACAGCAATTGCAGCAGCTTGGCGCATCAAGTCTAATTCCGCTTCACTTTTCACCAACCTCATGCTGTGGAGGATGCTACCAGTATCTTGAATGGCAATTGGCCCTGTACCCCGCTTGGGATAAGACCGCAGTAAGCTTTGGTAATGTCCGAGAATTTTGTCATTAAAATTGCGATCGCGTCCTAAATGATAATAAATGCGATCGGCTTTTTCCAAGTACTGGGGCAACTTTTCATCTAGTTCGGCAATAGGGTAAGCTGCATCTGCACCATATATTTCCTTGGCTGCATCTACCCCACAAAGATAACCCGTCCAAACTTCCTTTTCTCGATCCTTCGGTTGTACAAACAGCACAAAGCGATGTTCTGGGTGATGTGGTGCTAAAACTGCTACTGCTTGCGGTTCATTAAACCCAGTCAGATAGAAAAAATCACTGTCTTGGCGATAAGTATATTCGACATCGTTGTGCATCACTGCCATTGGCGCACTCCGAAAAATGGCTGTGCTGTTACCAATTTTTGCCATTAACTGTTTGCGACGCTGCCGATATTCTGCTTGCATAGTGAATCAAATTGTCAATTTTAGTATTAGTGTACACTTTTGATAATTGGAGATTATGCCTTTTTGTAATTTCTAATTTAAATTATTGAGGCAAATCCTTATTTTATCTCCAATCATCAATTATGACATATTCATCACTTGAGTATTTTAAGTGTGTTATGCGGTGACAACATCCATGTTTTTCTAGCTAGTACTTCTAAATGATTCCTGAAATTATTGGTTAATTCTCTTGGCGTTATTAGCATCTTGGCGGTTTGACAATTTATATCTAAAGCTCAAAACAATATAGGCATATCTTGACATTATAAAAACAATTTACCCGCCAAACAAATGTAGGCAGAACATGATATTTATAAAAATAAAATGTTTATAAGCAAAACATTTAAATCACAACAAATGTTTTTTGAGTACAGAATTTAACTAAACGCAAGAGGTAAAACTGAGAAGACAACCAGTCATAAAATACATTATGTTATCACAGTCAAAGCAACCAGAAGCGAATTTGTTTGCTACTTCTTTAGCAAAATCTGAATCTTTATTGAGTAATGATTTTCTATTAGATTCTTCGTCTTTACCAATGAGTAGTAGTTCCTCATCATTTGGAACTACACCAACACCTCAAAACTTATTTGGAGGAGCCAACCCCAATCCCAATCCTTACTTAACAAGTGCGGCGATTGTACCTGATTTCAACGGTGACGGCAAAACAGATAAACTTTGGGTTAATGCTGAAACTGGTGAAATTGTTGTTCGCTTAATGGATGGTACCAGAGTAGTTGAGCAGGCTTCTTTAGGTCAATTTGACTTATCAGCCATGAGTTATACAATTGCCGATTTTAATGGCGATGGTAAGACTGATTTCTTGTTGCGTAATCAAGCAACAGGTGAGAATCGTATTGTATTAATGGATGGCACCAGAATTGCTGATACAGTAGCATTGGAAACCGTTGACCCCAACTGGAATGCTAAAATTGGTGATTTTAATGGCGATCGCAAGACCGATATTTTCTGGCATAATGCACAAACTGGTCAAAATGCGATTTGGACGATGGATGGCACCAGAGTTGTTGATGCCACTGTTCTAGAAACCACTGATACAGCATTCGCTCCCACCATTGTTGATTTCACCGCTAATGGCAGAAGTGACATTTTCTGGCGCAACGAAACCACTGGTGAAAATAAAGCTTGGTTTATGAATGGCACCAACAAGACTGAGTTTGCGCTGCAATCACAAGAAGTAGGTTGGGACTTTACTGTTGGTGATTTCAACGGTGACTTGAGAACTGATTTGCTATGGCGCAACGCAGCAACAGGTGAGAACAAGATTTGGACAATGAACGGTATCTTAGCTACTGAAGGTGTCCTACCTACACTAGACTCATCTTGGACATCTTCTATTGGTGATTTCAATGGTGATGGTCAAACTGATATCTTCTGGCGCAATCAGGTAACTGGTGAAAACACTGCTTGGTTGATGAATGGCTCAACAATAGCTACTGAAGCTTTTCTTCCCAGTAATGATCCTACTTTAACGCCATCCTTGGGCGACTTCAATGGTGATGGCAAAACCGACATCTACTGGCGTGATCAACAAGCAGGTGTAGATAGAATTTGGTCTGTGGATGGCACAACAGCCACTGAATCTTTCGTAGCTGAAGAAGAAAGATTTGGCCCAGAATGGTTCACTGCTTAGGGATTACCGAAAAATAAATTACTCAATCAATGTAGGTTGAGCGATAGTGAAACCCAACAAACCCCGCAAAATGTTGGGTTTCCTTTCATTGCTCCGCAACGCTGACGCGAACAAAGCAACCTACTCAACTGAGATGACTTGATCGGAAATTAAGCTGGTTTGAGCAGATTTTGTGGTATCAAAGAATTGCTATTTTCTGGAAGATGCGCCACAACTTCTATAGTAGCGATTTGTTGCTGTAACCAATTTGTAAAAAAATCTCCCATAATTTGCATACGCAGATTTTCATCTAATTCTGGTTTAATGATTTCCTCAACTGCAATAATATGCACTCCTTTTGGTGTCATTATGGGCTTCAAAATTTGTGGGGGAGTAGCGGCGAAAACTGCTGCTGCTACCTCAGGTCGGAAATCAACACGACGGCGGATTCCCTGGTAGCCACCAGCACGACGAATTTCTGGATGTTGGATGTATTGGCGAGCAATTTCTTGGAAACTGATTTCGCCTTCTTGGAGGGCATAAAATAGTTCTAAAGCCAAATCTTCATCATCTAAAACAACTTCGTAAGTGACTGCTCCAGAATAGTTGCGTTGATGTGCATAAAAAAATGGTTCAATTTTATCTGCAAATAAATGATTTGCTAATTTGGAAGATAACAGGTTAATTTTGGCTATTTCTTCTAATTCATCTAGAGATAGATGATGTTTTTCTAACCAAGCCCAAGTATCTTCAGCTTTAAGCAGTCTGTTAGCTAAACGGAGGTTGTCTGCTGCTTGTTGTAGTTCTTCTGTGGTGATTTCAACTCCAGCTTTATCGGCAGCATCAGCAATGATTTTTTGAGTGGCGATCGCCTCTAACACTCCAGGTATTTGGCAAGCTAGTTTTATATAGTAAATAATATCGTCACTGGACACTTTTAAAATATTTGACATAGTTAAATTCCTCCAATTAACCAACTAACCAAACATTAGTTGCTGATGGTTTACAGACAAATCAGTATTGTATTCATCATCTTCACTTGATATATCTTTTATTGTCTCTATCTGATGATAGTTTTAATATTTAAATTAAAGGTTATTGTATGAGCAACTATTTTTTATTAATTAGATTAATAACAATTGCATATACCCCTCCTTTATCAGCTTTCAAAAATTATCAAAAGAGGGGTAATATTTAACTTTCGTTGGTAATTAAGGATATTTTTGCCCCTTTCCGCGTCGGAGAGGGGTTGAGGAGAGGTTCATCAAACTTACGTTAAATTGCGTTCAAAAAGAATCCTAGTCCCTATTTCCTACTCCTAGCCTAAGTTACTATCTTTGAGTGTTGACTACAGTTCCAGACCGCCTTTTTGTAATTTTTTGAATGGATCTAAGATGAAGTCAATGACTCGACGTTGACGAATAATCACCTCTGCGGTTGCTGTTTGACCAGGTGTGAGGGCGATTTGTCTGTTACCAGCTTCCATATAAGGCTGATCTAGAGTGATATCTAATTCATAAGTATCTACGCTACCTTGATTACTAGTTTGAACTCTGGAGTTAGGTGAAATCCAACTAACACGTCCCTCAAGCACTCCATAATCTTGGAAGGGATAGGCATCAAATTTGATTTTGACTGGCATTCCCACTTCTAAGAAACCGCTATTTTGACTGGGTATTTGGGCTTTGAGGATTAATTTACTACCCTTAGGTGCTATGTGGGCCACTATTTGTCCTGGTTCCACCACAGGGCCTGGTTTTTGCACAGGCATTTCAAAAATGATGCCATCAATAGGCGATCGCACTACTCGCTGTTGTAGCTGAATCTGCAAACCCTGAATCTGACTTTGAGTTTGAGCTATTTCTGAGTTGATGGTACTAATTTGCCTTTCCATGTCTTTGAGTTGTTCCTGGCTTCTCAGTAGAGCCAGTTTGCCTGCTTGGACGACGCTTTGATAGCTGCTTTGCTGCTCTTGGAGGCGTAGTTTGGCTTGTTGAATATCTGCGACAATTTGGCTCATAGTCGCTTGATAACGACTCGTTTCTTCTCTTAAACGCAGTTGAGCTTGGGTGACTTCAGATTGTGCTTGCAAGTGTAAACGTTGGCTTTCCTCTGCCGTTTTTTCTAGTTCCACAACTTGAATTTGGGGAATTGCACCTTGCTCATATAATTGACGATAGCGGTCAATTTCCGCGAAATCTCGGTTAAAACGACTCTGGACTAACTTTTCGGCAGTTTGGCTAGAATTAATGTTTTGTCTAGCTTGCTCAACTAAAGCCTGTCTTTCTAATCTCTGTAAGTTATAGGCACTTTGTCTAGCATCAAGTTGTTGCTGGGCCTGATTCACTTGAGACAGTTTTTCCAATTCTTGAGCTTGGTTTTGTTGCTCTTGAATGTTAATCGCCAGCATTAATTGGTTTTGCAGTAGCTTGAGTTGCGCTTGGCGATCGCCTAATCCTTTTAGTTGTGTCTGGGCTTGTTGCAATTCTGTTTGCAGAATATCAGAGTCTAATTCCATCAAAACCTGTCCGGCTTGCACCGTCGAGCCTTCTTGCACATTCACAGTTTTCACACTCCCAGGAACAGGAATCCCCAATTGATGGGTTGCTCCTTGAGGCTCTAAACGCCCTCTAGCACTACCTGTTTCATCAATTTTGGTGAGCATCGACCAAGGTAAAACGATGGCAGCAAATGCTACCAAAAAGTACAGCATGGAACGTGTCCAGACCCTTGGTAAAGCATCTAACAGTTCTTCTGTACCGTAAAACCAATCATTGGCCTCAGTTGCTACCTGGGTTTGATAATCAACAACAGCACGAGAATCTTCAACCTGGGGAGGCTGATCTTGCTTTGGTATCGCAAGTACAGATGATAAATGTTGAGATAAATTTGGCATGAGTAATTCAACAATTTAATTGCAAGGGAATTGGGACAATTCGTAATTCGTAATTAAAAGTCTCGATTTTGAATTGATTTGTCCCCAGTCCCTAATCACTTCGGATACTTCCCAGGTTTTTAAGCGGTTGGTGCCAGTTGTTGCTGGTTGAGGTAATAATAATGACCTCTGCTGGCAATTAATTCATCGTGAGTGCCGCTTTCGACAAGTAAGCCACGATCTAATACCAGAATGAGGTCGGCATGACGCACTGTGGACAGGCGATGGGCAATAATCAAACTTGTGCGCCCTTTGAGAATTGTTTTCAGGTTATTTTGGATAATCCGCTCTGATTCGGCATCGAGGTGGCTGGTTGCTTCGTCTAAAAGTAGTAAGCGCGGATTACCCAGTAAAGCACGGGCAATGGCTAGGCGTTGGCGTTGTCCTCCCGATAACATCCCCCCACCTTCACCAATTTGGGTTTCGTAGCCGCTGGGCATGAGTTTGATGAATTCATCTGCTCCTGCTAACCGTGCGGCTTCCATGATTTCTTCTAAGGAGGCTTCTGGATGGGCGATGTTGATGTTTTCTCGGATGGTGCCACCAAACAAAAAGGTATCTTGGTCAACTACACCAATTTGTGAACGTAGCGATCGCAAGGAAATACTAGTCACATCTTGAGCGTCAATTAATACTCTGCCATCTGTCGGCAGATATAGTCCTAAAATCAGTTTGGAGAGGGTAGTTTTCCCGGAACCGCTACGCCCTACGACTGCTACCGTTTGCTCAGGCAGAATTTCAAAGTTGAGATTTTCTAGGACATTAATATCACTTTCTGGGTGATAGCGAAAAGTGACATTTTCAAATTTAATGTGACCTTCTAATCTAGTGATAAACTGCCGGGGTTTATGGTGTAAATCTTCTTCTGGTTCGGCTTCTAAAACATCATTGATGCGCTCAGTAGCAATTACTATCTCCTGAAATTGGTTCCACAAAACTACTAATCTTTGAAAAGGACGAATAATATTGCCCAATAACATATTGAAAGCAACTAATTGTCCAATGGTGAGTTCGTTTTGAATTACTAACCAAGCTCCAAACCACAGTAATCCTGTAGTTGCTAAAGTCTCAATGGCGGAGCTAAAAAGTTGCATTTGGTTACTAATTATCTGACCCATAAAGGTTTTCTTGATCACATTGTTCAATAGCTCTTCCCAATGCCAGCGCACTGTCTGTTCAATTGCCATTGAGCGAATTGAGCTAATACCTGTGAGGGATTGAATCAGATAACTGTTTTCGCTGGCTGTGGCGTTAAAAGCTTCGCGGTTAATGCGGCGAAAGAAAGGTGTGGCGACAACTGCCAGAATAAAAAATGGTGGGACGATAGCTAAACTCAGCAACGCCATTGATGCACTGTACCAAAACATTAATCCCACGTAGATAAAAACTGTCAACAAATCCAATGTGATGGATAAAGCTTCTCCGGTGAGAAATCGCTGAATTTTATAGTTTTCTTGGACACGGGAAATAATATCCCCTACATAACGTGACTCAAAAAAAGCTAAAGGTAAGCGGAAGGTGTGTTTAATAAAACCTACCAACAAAGCTACGCTAACGCGGTTGGCTGTGTGGTCTAGGAGATATTGCCGCAGTCCGTTCATGACCACACTGAACAAGCCAAATATTAGTAACCCTAAACCCACAGCGTTTAATGTCAGGGTACTTCCCTGCACCACTACCCGGTCTAATAGCAACTGGGTAAATAAAGGTGTAACTAGTCCAAAGATTTGAATTAATACTGAAGCCATGAAGACTTCTAGCAAAACTTTGGAGTGGGGTTTGATTAAATCAAATAACTGCCAGAATTGTGTACTCGTTTCTGCGGTTTCTTTGAGGAGGGCTGTGGGTTGCAATAACAACGCATAACCAGTCCAACCAGTTTTAAATTCTTCATGGGTGAGGGTGCGTTGACTAATGGCAGGATCACCCACAATCACATATTTTTTGCTGACTTCGTAAACAACAATATAATGTTTGCCTTCCCAGTGGGCGATCGCAGGTAGGGTTTGTTGGGCTAATTTATCTAGGCTGGCTTTTACCGGACGGGTGGTAAAACCAATACTTTCCGCCGCCGTTGTTAAACCCCGTAGTGATGCACCAGTACGATTAATATTGGCTAAATCTCGCAGTCGATTGACACTCAAACGCTTGCCCCAATAGCGACTAATCATCACTAAGCAAGCCGCGCCACAATCTGAGGCACTTTGTTGTTCAAAGAAGGGATACCGTTTAGTTAAATGTCCCCACCAATGCCCTGCTTTAACTTTGGGACTAGGAAAATAAGCTCGTTTTTGCTTCTTTTGGGGTTCTGGATCTGGTAGGGGTAATTGGCTAATTTTTGGGGATTTATTTTCTACCACCAGAGAATTATTGTCAGCATCTTGGCGTTCTTGCAAGTTGGCTAACTGTGTCAATTGGGGCCAGTATTCTATGGCTCTTTGCCAATCAGCATTTCTCAGGCTGTAAACAGTTGATGCTTGTGTCGCTTGCCAACTATCTTGTTGGGGATACACATAGATGTTTCCTGGTGTTAATTTGCGTCCATCAGTGTGTAATAGTTCTCCCTGGTGTAGTAACCAAAGTTTGGTATCTTGAAATAACTCAGATGCAGGTGGCCCACTGTCTAATGTGTGTCGTTCAAATAAAGACAGTGCTTTGAGAACCCCTTCTACAGAGCCGTTGTGAGGAATCAGGGTGCTTTGGCAACATAATAATAGTAAGTCCCACACTTCAGCACGTTGTTTGAGGCGATCGCAGATACTCCCATGTTTGCGGATCACTTCTTGTAAGGCGGCTTGGGGAAAATAGGCAAGTTTTAGATTGACAGAAGCTCTAGCGACATAAGGGCTAAACTTGGCTTCGGGAAATAAAGTCAGTTCACCAAAACAGCCTCCGATTGTCAGGGTGGTGATTAAGTTATTAGAACCATCTAAAAGTCTGACTTTACCCTTGAGGACAATATAAATGCCATTAGGCGCGGTTGCGGCTTGCCAAAATTGCTTGGCTACTGGTGGTTCCACAACTTCTACCCCTACCAAGCACCTTTCAATTTCTCGCTCTGATAGCGACTCACCTAAAACTTGGATCAGTTGTTGAGCTAGTTGTTCCTGGGAAAACGCTGATGTCATTACCTGTCCTCCAAGACAAAATTATTTATTGGCCTGAATAAGATTTAATGACCAGTTAAAATTCGGCTCGGAGGTAGATTGCAAGTCACAAATCGTAATTCCAGCATCTTTGATTTGGTCAGTTTCCGGTGGGCTGGAACTTTTACGTTTGGTTGATAGTCCCATTTGTTTGAGTAGGCGATTAATATGGCGATCGCTGATGTGAATGTTAAACTCATTGGCTAAATGTTTGCTCAACCATTGGGCTGTCCAATAGGTAAATGCGTAACCATAATCACGGGGACTATGGCTAACTAATTCCTTCAACCTTGCCAAATATTGATCATTGACAATTTTTGGTCTACCAATTGGGCGCTCATTCCATTTATGTGCCAAACCTGCTTCTGCTAAACCAATCCAGTAGCGCGCCATTTCTTGCGAACAACCTAATGTTTCACAGATTTGGCTTTGAGATTTACCCACATCGGCCAATAACATAATTTCAATGCGCCGCCGATATTCTGGTTGTAAATTAGCCTGTAAGCTTTTCAGCAAAGCCTTTTTTTGAAAAGGCGTTAAAAACTTACTTTCTTGCATGTCGTAGTTTTCAAAAGAGTGTGACATAAAAATTACCAATTGCCATTTACTGAAAATGTGGGCAAATTTATCCGTTGCAGCTATGGCAAAAACCTTGATAAATTAGGTTTTGCCATTAAAAAGTTAATCAGCCTTGTCCGACTAACCAAGTATTGAAATGATGCGTGGATTATGCTTGGTGTTTACCCCTAATACCATGAGCATGTAGGGGATATATACCCGGTTTATACTTGCCTTTTAGCCTCAACACTCCAGCATATTTGTAGCCAGGATGGAAATGAGAGGAGTAATTAAAAAGCTCGCATAAAATCACGGGACTTTTCTATTTTTCCCAGTTAACAAATTCTTCGTTGAAGAGTGCGCTCCCAAGATAGAAGCGCCAATAGTCAATAAGTAGTAGTAAGCAAACCTGACAAAATATGCAGCAAGCATAGCTGTTGTCTACTCTCATAAACAGCGATTTCTGGTAAGACACCTTAAACCAGTGAACTACTCACTGATTAACGTCAAAAATTTAATAGCCTTCCCCGCAGCCTGGTTTGATGTTGGTAGTGCTTTCAACCATTGATCTTGGTTGATGATCACAGGGAAGTAATATGGAGTCTTGTGATGACTCCTGTTTTGAGGATGTTATTTAACTATGTAATACAAGTTTATAGTTAAACCTCAAAATATTTATCCTGGTTATGTTTGGATTACCAAAAAGATGCCAAAACGTGTTCCAAATGAATTGGAACATAGAAGCAGCTAAGGTCAGGTATGAATACAAATCTACTTCTTAGACTAGCCTAAAACTAGTTATTATTTCATCAGCAGATTTAGATAAATCTGGAATTATCGGAAAAACAAGTTCAACGAGCAAGTGACAGTTTTTCACTTTGTTGTCTTAACCTACTGTTCTTCTTTTAGAAATTTTTCGGCATTGAGTCAAGGGTTTTGAGAAAAAATATGAAATCTTTACTCAATATTGATTATATCTTTATTAGAAATTAATGATTAATTTTATCGGTCATAAGTCTGCGGAGTTATTAACTTTACTTAAACGCAAATTTGTGTTAATTAAATTATGCAATCAACCATAATTAGTTACAGATAAATAAGACTTTATTCCAGATATTTGATTACCAAAAAGTTATGATATAAAATTAATAATACCTCTACATCTATCGCTAGAATGAGAAAAATATGTCTCAAAATCAAAGCTTTCAAGCTTACAAGTATCTATCCTGAGAATGAAAATTATTGATTTTATATAATCATGAAAACTATTAGATATCTAAAAAATAATTTGATATGATGTATTGAGTTTATGAAATTACCCCAGTCTGAGAATTAAGTAAATAATCTAACTCGGTCACTAGCCAATTATGAAACATACTATTGATCAGTTCTTGATATTTTGTCGATGTCAATTCAGCGGGAAGAAACTCTTCTACCATCAACAGGTGATAACCTTGCTCGGTTTTTAAAGGCCCTATCAACTGTTTGGGTGGTGTTTGAAATACAAGTGCAGCTATCTCTATTTGCAGCGAAAAGCGATACTTGATTCCGGCAAAACCGAACTTTTGTCTGGATGAAGGATGAATATTATAAATATGAGCAGCATCATAAAAACTGATTTCACCATCTTCTATTTGATAGTAAATTTCTTGAGCCAGTTTTTCAGAATCTACAATAATTTGATAGAGAATAACTTGCTCAAACTCCAACCGCTTCTGCATAAATAACTGTTCTATTTCTTGAGAAAATAATGCCTGAGATAGTTTTTGTGCTAGTAGGCGATCGCTAATTCCCATTTCCCAGTCACTAGGAGTAATTAGTTGGTCAGTTAACCATGCTAGGGTGTCTGTAGCTTTCTCTAAGCGCTGTTCCCGTCGTTGGCGATTAGCTTCAGCTTCAATTTCTTCATTGGTAACAATTATTCCCTTTTCTGTGGCTACGCGCCAGATTATTTTATTAAATAAGATTTTTTGATATACTTCCCTCAAATTCATTTCTTTTTTGAGGAAGTCGATAATTTCTGCTGATGTAATTACTATCTTAGAAAGGTCACTCATGGGTGATAAGGGCTAGAGGATATTTAGTAGTCGGTGTTGATTTTTGATATAGGAATCCTAAATGATATCTGAAAAAACTTCAGCCCCACAAAATCTGGATAAGTAGAACGACTTGAAAAAACCAAACTATGTGAAGTAATGTAAAAAAAATTGCATTTGTTTCGTAGTAAGGACTTCAGTCCTTATTAGAGGACTAAAGTCCTCACTACAAACCTTTAATTATTTACACCATTCTACTTACTGTGGGCGAAGCCTACTCTGCGTGTATTGCAACAAATAGGAGTTCTATAGCTTGCTTACGCAGGTAAAGTAATAAACCATCAGACTATTGGAGTTGTATTGAGTTTTTAAGCGCATAGTGCAGGATACACCAACAAATATCAAATAGGACTCCTATATTTACTAAAATTCACTAAAAACTATAAAAAAACTGGAAGCTGTTCAAATGTTTGAGCTTCCAGTATTAGCTATATAAATTGTAAGCTTATCAAGCATAAATAATCCTAGTTGGGAGAAGAGGATTATTATGTTAGCAAAAAAGCGTAAGAGCTATAAGTTCTATCAGCCATAACAACGATTAATTTGTCACTTTTCTTTTTCCACTGGTGTTAATACTGTTAAATATGAGTGGTTCAGGCTCAAATAACATCAACTCCAGTTAGGAATCCTTATCCAGTTTCCCCACGTCTGAAAACTTGATAAAAGGCATTCAAAGTTAGGATGGCGGGGAGACGCTACTCCAACTTGTTATGCTTAAACTCTCTAGGAAAAAGAACCACCGATAGCAACGCTAAAATCGTTAGTTTTGGTTTAGGAGTTATTTACTCCCTAAAATATTGACTGCTTCAGCAATAGCAATCAATTAGAGGTGTTTCATAATCAGATAATGTTTGATTTTATCGTTGTAAATGAATTTTACTTCAAACACCTCTGGTTGAGTAGTTATTTATAATTTAGCTGATTTTAGATAATAATATTTGCCATTTTGGCAGATTTTGGCAATTATTTTCGTCATTAGTAGCAATATTTTGAGGTAAATAGACCAAGCTGTAGGGAGACAACAATGTTCCCTACAACTGTAAAGCAGAATCTATCGATGCAAGAGATTTTTTAATTGAATTTACAACTTTTGCCGGATAAATTTTGAGTGCTTCCCGGTTTTAATTAAGATGCTAAAGTTTGAGAGTCTTGGTTTGACTGCGCTGAGTAATTATCCATACCAGCACCCCGAATTTCTGCTTTTTGTTTTCCGACTACTTCTAGATACGCCAGATCTTTAATTTTACTTAAACAACTGGTGGAAGCTTGAGAATGCGGTTTTTGGTTAATTGATGGTTTAGCAGCATTATTATTTTCGTGATGCTGTTGATGTGTTCTGTTTTGGGTATTTTCTTTAAGTAGTCGGTTATAAGTGCGGTAGGGAATGTAATGCAAAGGATTGTAACCAACTATGCGTAGCATTAAAACACATGCCCAGGAATACTTTCCAGCAAGAATTGCTTCCACTATTTGGTCAAATTGTTGAGGATTCATGGCTTTGTTGAAGTTGCTACTAATTCCAGGAATATCTTGATTCATAGTGTTAGTTGTTGTTGTTGTTGAAACTGGCTGAGTTTCGTTGGTTATTAGGGTTACTGTTGGCTGTTAATTACTTAGTGAGTCCAAAAAAAATATGAGATATTGAGCGGATGTTGAGCAAATTTATTAGCTACATCCACAACTGTGTACAAAAATCTTTTTAGATAGTAGTAAAAATAAAAATCATAGAGCTTCATCTCTAACCTTCCTCCTTGACGTGAGGTTGCAACTGCATTTGACCTGATGATTCTTTCCATGAGCTGACTTTTAACGAAAAACTTGACTGTGTTTAATCAAGTCTGTTTACTGCTGTGCCGTAGTTTTTGAGACTGCCTGCGGCGCTAATAGAAGTAGCCATTACTGATGATTGTTCATTTGTAACTTTTGCTTGGCAGCAAAATAACGGTATAAAATCCACATTTTGTATGGAATTTGACTAACAGAAACAAGTCTTTATTTGGCTCGCGGTAGATGCAGTTTTTACCTATTTGGAAAGATTGAAACCCTAGTTTAATTTCTGACCTGATAACTTTATTGTATATTTTTTGGCTCTAAAATCAAGGTGTTTCTAGAGAAATTCATTTGTTTTAGGCTAGAAGATGAAAACTGTTGTTCCTAAAACATTAATGACTACTTTAGTATTTATACTACGTTTTATCTTTAATGTCATCAGCTATTCTAACATGATCATAAATTAAATTTACTGAACATTTTTCCGGATTCCTAGTATGCTGTGCAACTTTGGTTTTCGTCCCCTTTTTACTAAGTAATGGGGGGTGAAACCCCTCAGTAACTCCGTATTTGAGGCTTTATCTTTTATCAGTATACTAGAAAAGTTTACCACTCAATGAGTTGATAAATAACTAATAAAAAGAACAAGATAAATATCATTAAAACGTTAAGTTAATAGGTTTGAGGTTGAGTTATTGAAAATTATTTTTACCTGCTATGCATCGGTTAAGTGGGTTAATGCGGCTAAATTGCTTAACATTCAAGAGTTCTAGACATAGTATGGCTAGTAACTTTACGGCAAAATTTTTTGGATCTTGTCGAATATTCAGTCATGCTTTATGGTATGTATCGTTACTTTTTAATTAATACCAAGATAATTGGGAGTAGAAATATAGCAGGTCTTTATAAAAAATTTAGAATTGCGATGCTCTACTAACTTTTTTAACCCACAAAAATCACCTATAGTCCGTAGGGTATGTAATGCCGTAGTTAAAGCACCTTGAATTGTTGACGGTGCGTTGTGCTACGCGACAACACACCCTACATGGAAATTTATTATATTCATACAGCTAGAAATATTAGCGCTGTCTTAATGCTTAGAGATTAGACTTTTTACTTATTTGGAATGGTTAGGAGTACTAGGGGCTAGGGGCTAGAAGAGTACAGACTTGAAAGTTTGTGGATGTCCGGGGTTTTATGATTAATCGATTTCCTAACCTATGGGGAAACTGCTGATATATGACGTTAGGTTTGTAGAGGGGCTTTACACCCTACTCTGCGAGAAGATATCTTGGGACATCTGCGGTGGTAAAGCACAGGTATACCCGTAGGACTTTAGAAAAGACTTACTACAAGCCTTTATTTACATCTGTAATTGCAGTTGGGCTAAGTGGTGATAAAGACTAGCTGTGGCCATTAATTGTTGATGAGTGCCTTGTTCCACCAAAACACCTCTGTCTAGGACGAATATACAGTCTGCATGACGGACGCTAGAGAGACGATGAGAAATGATAAAAGTAGTACGATCGCTACTGAACCGGGTTAAGTTTTTTTGTAGACAGCGTTCTGACTCTGCATCTAGGCCGCTAGTTGCTTCATCCAAAATCAAAATCCGGGGATTCCTAATTAATGCCCTGGCGATGGCAATTTTTTGTTTTTGTCCACTAGATAACATCATTCCCCGTTCTCCAACTTGGGTGTTATACCCCAAAGGCAATGATTGAATAAAGCTGTGTGCTTCTGCTACTTTGGCAGAGGCGATCGCCTGTTCTAAACTAAACTCCAAACTATACAGGGTAATGTTTTCTAAAATGGTTCCAGAAAATAAACAACATTCCTGGGGTACCAAAATTAATTGACTGCGTAACGACTGCGGCGAAACTAGGGCAATATCTTGTCCATCAATGAATATCCGGCCTGTGTCGGGACGATATAAACCAGCCAGCAAATTCATTAATGTACTTTTACCTGAACCACTGCGACCGATAATACCAATGGTCTGCTGGGGTTGCACCTGAAAAGAAATATTGTGCAAGGTGTTGTGATATTTACCAGGGTTGTATCCAAAAGAAACATTTTCAAAATGGACTTCACCGCGAATTGCGGGCATTACTAGTAAAGGTGTGGGGGAATTATCTTCAGGCTGGGAGGCAAAAATATCTGCCAACTTCTCTAGAGAAATCTGAATTTCTGGTAACTCATGCCAAAAACTCACCAATGCCAACACTGCCATTGTGATATTACTAATGAGTAAATTAAAAGCAATAAACTTACCCAGGGACATTTGCCCATTAATCACCATATTGACACCGAACCACAAAACCAAGGTACTGCCAATTTGATTAATCAAACCCCTAATTAATTGCCAATTACTAGCTAACTTTTGCCCCCGTAACCGCACCTTGAGCATTTTCTGAAAACGCTCTTCCCAATGCATCTGCACAGGGTACTCAGATGCTGTGGTTTTGACTGTGACAATACCAGTCATCATTTCCAGCATTGCAGAATTATGTCCTGCTGATTCTTTGAGAATTTCCTGGGCTGCTTTTTTTAGAGATGGCGTTGTGGCGAGAGTCAAAATCACGATTAATAACAGCCAACCCAGCACCACACAAGTTAATTGCCAGTTGTAATAAGTGATCAACCCCAGATAAATCACCACCATGAAAACGTCGATAATGGCGCTGACAGCTTTTCGGGTGAGAAACAACTGAATTTTGCTATTTTCTGGGACACGGCTGAGAATGTCTTCTACTTGACGCGATGCAAAAAATTGCAACGGTAACTGCAACGTATAGTTAATAAAACTACCAATTAAATTCAAGTCGATGCGGTTAGCAATATATTCTAAAAGGTATTGACGCTGTGCTGTTAAGACAGTGCGCCAGATGCCTAAACCCAGAAAGCTGAGAACAAAAATATTTAGGGTTTCAAAATCTTGTCGGGGAATTATTTGGTCAATAACTATTTGGGTAAATAAAGGCGTTGCTAACCCAAATAATTGCACCAAGATTAAAGAAAGAATAATCGGCCCAATTAATTTTCGGTAATTCCACAAGGTATCACCATAACGACCCCAAGAAACTTTTTCGCTTTTGAGGGTGTGAAAACGCTCAGTGGGATTTAATAGTAAAGCATACCCTGTCCAACTGGCGATAAATTCTGGACGTGACATCCATTGTTTACCTAAAGCTGGGTCAGAAATCAACAAGCGATCGCTTTTAACTTGCCAGACAACTATATAGTGAATGCCTTGCCAGTGGGCAATCCAAGGATGGGCATAAGTATCGAACTTATCTAAACTGGCCCGTACTGGTAGCACATCATATCCTAAAGTTTCCGCCGCTGCGGCTAAGTCCTGGAGAGATGCACCCATGCGGTCTACTTGGGCTAAATTCCGCAGAGTGTAGAGGCGCAAGTACTTACCCCAATATTGGCTAATCATTGCCAAACACGCCGCACCACAATCTGATGAACTTTGTTGTTGAATAAATGGATAGTCACGCCAAGACTTAGCTTTTGATGGTAGCTGGTCATCTGTTTCCAGAAAATCAATTTCTGCAATCTCTACTAGAGGTTCCTCTGGACAAGGGTAAATAGTTTCTGTATTAGTTTCTGATGGTGCAGGAAGTGGTATTTGGGCAACTTCCAAGACTTCTGCTACTGGTTCACCACCAGCCAATAACTGCGGTGCGATCGCCCTGACTGTTTCCCAGTGTGTTGGAGATAGGTGGTAAACTAACAAATCAGTTTGGGCAATACCATCATTCGGTGTGGTATCGACATATCCCCAGCTATCTCCTATCTGTTGTGAACCTGCAATTTTGCCACTTACCAGCCAAAAATGCCCCTTTACTAGTGCGGTAACTTCTGCTAAAGATGAGCCAGCCGTGATCTTAGTGGCTACGAAGTAGGGTAGCAATTCACGCACAGTATTACTAGTAAGCGATCGCAACTCAGTATAAGTTTTCCAGAAAATTAATGCTTGCTGTTCACCTGTGAAATGCTGTAAATAACTTTCGAGACTAGGTAAACGCTCTAACCACTGTTTTAAATCAGCAATAGCTATGCTGGCTACATAACCCGCACTCGCTGCGATCGCTCGGTATGGTAAAGGTTGATGGCAAAATAAATGATCTGCCCCAAAAGTTTGTTCTGCTAATATTAATTGTGTGGAAACTTCCCGCTTGAGAGTTACATCAAAACTCAACAAACGCACACGACCTTGACAAACAAAATGTAGAGAACTGTCTTCATTAAGACCAGAACTACTCAATTCATCACCCAGTTTAAACTCACGCATCACCCAACATTGGCTAAACTCTGATGCGAGACTTGTATCCCCTGCAATTATCTGCACAAGTTTGAGGATAGCCGCTTCTCGAGTAGGAGATTGCTCGTTGTTCATATCTTTGTTCATATCTCCTTGAACTCTGAACGACAAAGAGGGGTTCATGATTTAACTTCTGGTTGGTTTGTAAAATGTTTAATTATCAATTGGAACAATAAATTAGTTAATAACAAACATCAGGTCATTAATATTAATAATATTTATGGCTAGCATTAATAATATTTTTATTAAACAATACAGTTTTAATTTGTCAGTATTTAAAATCTTTTTTAACCCTAGTTACATTTTCCTGGGGTTATTGATACACCCGGAAAATAAAATTAAAAATCTCGAAGTTTCTCACTTTTAGGCAGAATACCCATCAGAACAGCAACTTTTCAGCATCTGTGCCATCTCTTATGTATCTTTGATTACAAATTTTTTCACCCAAATTGACTGATATATAAGTAAGTTGGCGAGAAAAAATCAAACTATGTTAAGCAATGTAAAATAATTAAAATTCATTTCGTAGTAAGGGCTTTAGCCCTTATTTGAGGACTAAAGTCCTCACTCTTCGAGTGATGCCGACCGATGCCGCAGGCTGTACGTTAGTCGCTCATGGGGGAGACCCCCAAGATCGCGCTAACTCACTACAAACCTTTAATTATTTACTTCGTCCTACTTAGCGCAGGTAATTGTTGATTTCCCAGGATGCGGCTATTCCCGAAATCATCGCGTCTTCTACGAGATGTCCTCCACACCAATCACCACAGCAGACTAAAGGTAAGGGCGTAACTGTAGATAAAACGGTGTTTTTCCAAGGAACACTAGGAAAAGCATAGCGCCAGCGATGTACTTGCATCCACTCTGGTGTTTCCAACCAAGAAAGCTTTAAATTTTGGGCTGCTTGTTGCAACATCTCCTGTCCCACGGGTTGTAAATCTGGGGATTCTAAATGAAGTTGGGCAAAGTTAGCATTGCTTTGGAATACAAATACAGGTTGCTGAGGATGGGGACGCTTACTGCTATCTAAACCAATCCATCCCAAAACAGCATCATCTGTAAACTTCTGATCTTGCCAATTTGGTAGGAGTTGAGAATTTGCCGGATATCCAGCGATCGCACTAATACATGGAGCAAATTCTACAGAACTCAAATTGTCCAAAAATTCTTTGCCTAATACATCTTCACCCAAGGGTGATAACAGCATTAAAGCTTGGGGTGCTGGTATAGCTAAGACTACAGCTTTAACTATTAACTCTGCATCACCAGATTCGAGAGTCAGACGCCAATTATTTTCGGGAGTGGGGTGAATGGCGATGACACGTTGATTTTTCCAGACTTCCAAACCTTGGGCGAGAAATTTGGCGATGGCACTCATTCCCTCAGGTGCAATATAACGGGGTGTAGAGTTAAGTTGAGTGTTGTCTGTCCAATCTTTTAAAATATGGCGATCGCACAACAATTGCACTAAATTTTTGCATAATTCACCTTGAGGCTTCAGGTAACACGCCCCATGATCTGCCCAAGTTCCATACAAGCGCCGTGTAGCCAGTCGTCCCCCTAAACCACGAGATTTTTCCACAACTAGCACCGAATATCCAGCTTGAGTTAACTGCTGGGCGCATACCAAACCTGCCATGCCGGCACCGATTACTGCAATATCAGTCATAAATTTTTTAAAAAGTGGGGAAGCAACTAATACCAATGACTCCTGAGGGCTAATAGTAGAATAAAGTACAAGGACGCAGCACAACGGGAGGAAGGGAAATTGGATGAATTGAGGGAAGCGCTGGAACTGGCAACAGAAGAGGAATTACAAGACTTAACGGCAATTTTATTTAGTCGTAAGTTTAATCCCCTAGACTATGTTCATACACCCGAACCCATAGAAGTACAAAGTCAAGACCGCAAATCTTGGTTAGACACATTAGAAAATCGTTTTCGGTTTTTGGCGGCGGATGGGGTGACGGTATTGCGGGGACGGACAAATCATGTCAGTTACCGCCAAGCATTAATTCATGTATGTAAGTATCTGAAAATTACTTATTCTCAAGAGTTGACAACTGTTGATTTAGAAGCAGAAGTATTTTTACATCTACTGGGGCAGGTTTGGAAAAAGTTGCCGACAAAGGATAAACAAAAGTTGACTGAGAGTATACAACTTCATCTCGTCAATTCAGAAATCAAACAACCCTTACCACTTTTCTTGCAACGTGACCCCTTAGGATTACTGTTTAAAGGTGGTAGCGCTTTGGCTGTTACTTCTATACTCCAGCCATTGGTACTGCAACAAATCGCCCGTCAATTTGCTATCCACTTTGCTAAGTATCAAGTAGCTAAACAGACGGCAATTGCTGGTTCTCAAGCAGCTACCACGCAGTTTAAAGGCTATGTAGCTTTGCAAATGGCACGGCGAGGGATGACGATGAATGCGGCTCGTTATGGGGCTGTACGCAGTGTCTTTACTTTGATAGGCCCGATGATGTGGACTTGGTTTTTTGCCGATTTAGGCTGGAGAGCGATTTCTACTAACTATGGTCGGATTATTCCTACCATTTTTGCCTTGGCACAAATTCGTCTAACTCGTGCGGAATGTTGGGAAATAGCTTGAAAAATTAAACATTAAAAACTAAAAATTTCCAGTTGAAATTAGCTTTTGATCACCCCGACCCTAATTTACAAGCCCCTTGGAGATATGCCCAAATTGGGTTACTAATATTGCCTTTTAGTCCATCTCTAGGGGGTTTCAGTATAGGTTTAGCAGCATTGTTAACTTGGCTGCGAGAATATCGCACCATTATCCACCGCCCCTTGAACTGGGGATTTGCTGGCTTAAGTGTATTACTAGTTATTAGTTCAATTTTTGCCTATGACAAAACACAGGCTTTTCTGGGTCTATTTAATCTATTACCCTATTTTCTCTTTTTTGCTGGATTCAGTACCCTGATTCAAACACCCGCCCAATTACGTCACATAGCCTGGATACTGGTCATCAGTTCTGTACCAGTAGTAATGATGGGCTTTGGGCAGATTTTTTGGGGTTGGAATCTCAACATTCAAATTTTGTGGATTTTATTAGATATAGCGATCGCACCTGGAGGAGAACCACCAGGACGCATGGCAGCTATTTTCATGCACGCCAATATTTTTGCGGCTTATCAGGCGATCGCTTTCACTCTAGGGTTGGGGTTGTGGCTAGAACAATGGCGATTAAAAATCCGAAAACCTCGCCGTTTCTTACTTTTGTTTTTAACCATATCCATAATTACCAACTTTGTCGCTTTGATTTTAACTGACTCACGCAATGGCTGGGCGATGGCGATGGTAGCCTGTTTAGCCTATGCCATGTATCAAGGTTGGCGAATTATTGTTGGTAGTGTTGTCGGTGTTGTTACTACCGTACTGTTGGCAGCTTTTGCTCCCTCACCAATCGCCCAAATTTTTCGCCGTGTCGTTCCTGCTTACTTTTGGGGGCGATTAAACGACCAAATGTATCCAGATAGACCGGTGGCTATGATGCGAAAAACTCAATGGGAGTTTGCCTGGTCTTTGACTCAACAACAGCCCTGGACAGGTTGGGGTTTACGTAGTTTCTCGGCACTCTACAAGGCCAAGATGCAGATTGACTTGGGTCATCCTCACAACCTATTTTTGATGCTATGTGCGGAAACTGGTTTACCTAGCGCCCTGTTATTTTATGGTTTAGTGAGCTGGATATTAATTGCCGGGTTCCAACTATTGCGAACATTAAAGAATATAGCTCTAACAGATAAATTGATATTTTTTAGTTATCTAGTTGTCACTATTGAGTGGGTGCTATTTAATACAGTCGATGTGACTTTGTTTGATTTTCGGATAAATACATTTTCTTGGGTTTTATTGTCTGTTTTGTGCGGAGGTGTTTATAACTTTCAACAACATCAAAAGCTTAATTTATCGTAGATACAAAGCGGCTTTCCGCAGAGTACCACCCTACGGGTTCACAGTCGCCTAGGTCGGGCTAACCCTCCTACAGCGCTGATTCACCAAGATGCCTGCAAGGGTTGTAGAACGCCAAGAATTATAGAATGGGCATCAGTTCAACAACAGTTATTTTATTCGGCGTTTACACCGAAGTCATTCATAGTTATTAGTGATTAATATAACTATATTCACATTTGTGACTGTGAGTGTGGCTAACCGCAAATTAGCCACTGTTGCTGATAGTTGGGAAGGTGTAGGGACAACCCTTTTGGGTTTTCCTGCATGACGGGCATCTAATTTTAGATGCTCTTTTATACATTTTGTATTTTAATTAAATAGTTCAGGAATATATTCTCGCCCCTAGCCTCAAAAACGAGAAACGCTACATTAGATGGTCGTGCATTTTAATTGCAAATTGCAAATTGCGAATTGCAAATTGCGAATTGCGAATTGCGAATTGCGAATTGCGAATTGACAATTGTTTTGGTCATGCTACTCGGTAAGATGGGTGTGTCGGTCATCAACAAAAATACGCCTAAGTAGCCAATCTGTATGTTCACAACAGCTGACTTTCTTCAGTATGCCCAATGGTCGGGTATTGCTACATTAGTATTTGCTGCCTTAGCTGTCCTGGCTTTTATCCTCAAATGGGGTCTTCGCTTTCGGCTCGTAGGTACGACTGGCTTTATGCTGGTGTTGACAGTGGGTTTATTTTCTCTTTCGTTGGTTCCTTTGAGTCGTACTGTGATTCCAGGCGCAGTGAAATATACTCTAGTGTATGATACTGGTTCTACAAAAGCAGTAATTGCGACATCACCTAAAATTTCCCCCACGCAATTAGAAGCAACTCTGCGTCAAGCCGCTAGTAATCTTTATTCTTATGGTCGCTTAGGCACACGAGGAAATAATCAACTGACTATTCGCGCCCGTACCATTATTCACCCGGAACCAGGAATCTCTGTACCACTTTACTTGGGTCAAATTACAAGGACACTGGCTAGCCGTGAAGATGTAGAAATGCAAATCGAAATTTATCCAGATAAATTCGCTCAGTTGCCACAATCTGCGGCTTAATTTCGGTCTATACAGGCTGACTCACTCCCCACGGTTAAAAGCCGGGGGATTTTTTCTTCATCAGAAAAATTTAAAATTTAAAATAATATTTTTTTGGTTGAACCAAAAGAAGTTAAAATACCCTTGGTTCAATCAAAAGAACCCGAAATAACGTGTGTTTTCCCCAAAAAAGCTAAGATAGCGTGTTTTCCCCCAGGGGGAGAAGAAATTAATCCCTTAAATACCTTTTTTGTGCTTGTCAGCAAACTATTGTACAGAGTTTGCTACGGCTGTTTTTGCGATCTTTTAATTTTTAGTTCCAGGTTTAAGGACATAAGGACAAGTAATATGCATATATCTGTTCTAAAAGTAAAAATTACAGATACATCAGAGCTTGGTGCTGTAGAGATGATGGAATCATTTATCAAAGAAGAGCCGGATACAGTCCATCTCATCTCTATTGTCAACGCTCACACTCTCAATCTGGCAACCGATCACCCGGAGTACCGAGATGTTTTAAACAGTAGCACCGTGGTTTTTGCAGATGGTACAGGTGTTCGCTGGGCAGCCAGACTGCGTGGTAAAATTTTACAGAGTAATCTTGTTGGTACTGATCTAATACCTAATTTTTTTAGGCATACAAGCAACCGTGGTTATCGATATTACTTACTTGGTGCAGATCCTCATACTATAACATATGCAGCCGAGTTTGCTTCTAAGCAATTTCCAGGCTGGACATTAGCAGGATTCCATCATGGTTACTTAGGAGAGGAGGAAACTATCAAAGTAATCGCAGAAATTAACTCCTTACAACCTCACCTACTCTTAGTCGGGATGGGAAATCCTTTACAGGAATACTGGCTTTCCCAGAATAGAAACCGACTTAAAGTTCCTGTATGTGTTGGTGTAGGAGGACTTTTTGATCATTGGGGTGGAAACCTAAAACGCGCCCCACGATGGGTTAGACGACTAGGATTTGAGTGGCTGCAAATTTTACTTCAGCAACCAGGCAAAAAGTGGCAACGTTATCTTATTGGTAATCCAAAATTTCTGATCCAAATGATTTTGTGTCGTGACTGAGAAATACTTCGCACGAGTCGTTAACCTCTCAGGGCTAAAGTCCCTGAGTCTCCCACTTACCGGGTTTTGTTATGGCATCAAATTCAATTAGCTCTTTTCGTTGGTATTTAAAAAAAACTGCCCGCTCCGGTATGTGTTTAGCAACGCTGCCATCAAAGCGATTACTTTTGAGTAACAAACAGTCTAACTATTCACCAGTACGTGTTCTCACTTATCATCGCTTTGGTGACATTAACCGCGACCCGTTTTGTGTGGGAATAAAGGATTTTCAAGCGCAAATGGACTGGATTGCCCGCCAAAATCTTGCTGTATCCCTGACGGATATAGAGAGTTTTTTAGCAGGCAAAAAAGACCTTCCCAGGAATGCAGTTTTAATTACTATCGATGATGGTTTTCGGAGTGTTTATCTGAATGCACTGCCAATTTTAAAGGAATACTCAATACCAGCAGTTGCTTTTATTACTACGAGCAATATTGATGGTGGCAACGCCCATAGTTACACTCAAAATAGTGAAACTCCAGAACCTTATTTGACTTGGAAAGAAGTAGAAGCTCTTGCTGAAGCAGGTATTGCCATTGGTTCTCATGCCATGACCCACCGTTCCCTGGGCAAAATTAGTCTGGATGAAGCCTCTCAAGAAGCTGTAATGTCACGTGAGAGTATAGAAAAAAACTTGGGGATTAACGTCACAGCTTTTGCATATCCCTTTGGTACATTTTGTGATTTTAACAATTCGACAACCCTGATTCTTCACCAAAGTGGTTACAAATTGGGTTTTACTTCCCAACACGGTGCTGTTGTACAAAAACTTGACCCCCTAACTTTGCCGCGGATTAAGGTTGAAGGAGGAGAACCAATGTGGATGTTTCGTCTGCTTGTATCTGGTGGGTTAGACGAATGGAGATTGATAGATAGAATGCTATGGCGGTTGCAACAAAGTCCCTAATTCTCCTATCTTATGTCCGTCCCACAAGGCTAGCAACGACTGTAGCTAATTCAGCCGGCTCAATAGGTTTAGGTAAATGCAGCTGAAAACCTTCTTGAATAGCCCGCATTCGGTCTTCGGCTCTGGCGTATGCTGTGATTGCGGCCGCGGGGATTCTACCACCTTTTTCTGGTGGCTGCGATCGCAGTTTACGAATTAAAGAATAACCATCTTCTTCGGGCATTCCGATGTCGCTCACTAAAACATCTGGTAGCCACTGGGAAATTACCTGTAATGCCTCTGGGACTGAGCCTACCGCTTGCACTTGGGCTTGGCACTGTTGCAAGACGGTGGTAATAAATTCACGAGTGTCAATTTCGTCATCTACAACCAACACCCGCACGCCTAAAAGGGAGGGGCCTGGGGATAAGGAAACAACATCTACTTCTTGGCTACTTATAGACTCAGAAAGGGCGGTGCCGCTGGGGATTAAAAGTGGTAAATTGACTGCAAATGTCGTACCTTGTTCTTTGCCTTGGCTATCCACATGAACAGTGCCACCATGCAATTCTACTAAGTGACGGACAATTGACAACCCTAATCCTAAGCCGCCATAGGATCTGGTGCTAGAACTATCAGCTTGACGAAAGCGATCAAATACATAAGGCAGAAATTCAGGACTGATACCGATACCTGTGTCAATCACTTGAATTTGAGCATAGCTAGTCATTGATGGTGGTTGATTGAGATGACTGGCTAGCCTTCGACCATTACCGATACTCTGAGAAAGCTTAATTTCTACTTTACCGCCACTGGGTGTGAATTTTATGGCATTGGATAGGAGATTCCAGATAACCTGTTGCAACCGCTCATTATCTCCGGAAACTAAAAATTGAGAATTATGCGGCTGTGTGAGGGACAATTGTAAATCGATTTCTTTGGCTTGGGCGGCTAATTTGACTGTTTCTATGGCTGATTCTATGAGGGGAACTAAATCACAAGTACGCACATTGAGATTGAGTTTACCTCTAATCATGCGTGAAATATCTAGCAGGTCTTCTATGAGCTGAGTTTGGGATCTGGCGTTGCGTTCGATAGTCTCCATAGCCTTAGCTGTTTGAGTCTCGCTCAGTTTGCGGGTACGCAGCAGTTGGGCCCAGCCGAGGATAGCATTGAGAGGCGATCGCAATTCGTGGGACAATATAGCTAAAAATTCGTCTTTCATGCGGTTGGCTTCGCACAACTGCTCTGTTTGTTGCTGTAAAGAAGCAATTAAGCTAGCCCGTTCCATGGCGATGGCTATTTGGTCGCACACTGCTTGCATCATGCCTTTTTGATTTTCAGTGAAGCGAGAGCAACTACGACTACCAAAGGAAAGAGTACCCAAAAGTTTTTCCTGAGCTATTAATGGGTAACTGTAATAAGCTCTAATTCCTAAAGTCCGAATTAATTGTGTTTTGGGGTCAGTTGATTGCTGCACATTTTCTAGTGATATGGGATGTCCCTGTTGGGCAGCCGTACCGCATACTGCCTGTCCCAACTCCAGCCATTCATATGTTTTAGCTATTTCCTCAGAAAAACCTGTGAAGGATGCTAGCCGCATCACCTGGGAGTTCTCTTCCACTAAATAATTAAAGTACACATCCAAACCAATTTGCTCGGCAAGTTTACGATAGCAATTATCGATGATTGCCATTGGCTGCTGACTAGATAGCAAGTTATTGGCTGTATTAAATAGTAACTGTAGCCTTTGGTAGCCTAATGATAGTGCTTTTTCAATTTCCTTGAGATTGGTGATGTCTTGGAATGCCACGATACAGGTAGCTTGATGACCATGCATTGCTGGTATGGTATCAGCAAATATTAGTAGAGAGCGCACACACCCATTTGTGTGCCAGTCTATTTCTACCCCGTTTAAACGTTCTCCTCTCGCCACCCGTACCCCAGGCATTTGATCATTAGGAATGCGATCACCTGTTGCATCTGTGCAATAATAAACACTGTGATATTCTGCTGCTGGTGTACCTTTAGGAAATTCGCCTCCAGCTAAGTCATTTGCCGCTCGATTAGCAAAGATCACTTTTGCTGTGACTGGTTCCACAAATAATAATGGCAGAGGCATCATGTTCAGCACATCTTCTAGCCATTTTTGCTGATTTTGTAGTGTTTCCTCTACTTGCTTTTGCTCTGTGATATCTATAAATGCGCCAACGCTACCTCTACTGTTACCTTCTTCATCAAACAGCGGGGCGACGTGTTCTAGCAGCTTCACAACTTTGCCATTATCATGAACAACATCAACTTCAACATCTAAAACTTCCACACCATGCGTAGCAGAGTACTGCATGGGTAGTTCTTCAGGTAATAATTCTCTACCTTCACGGTAAACTTTAAATGTCGTTGGTTTTTCCTCAAGAGGCGCACTCAGGGAAGCATTATTATCTGATGGTATGCCTAAAATCTGGGCAAAGTAGGGATTTACTCGAATAGTACGGCACTGAGGATCTTCAGCAATCCCAATGCCAATAGGAATAACTTGAAATAAAGTTTGTAATTCGGTGATGCGCCGCTGTAAATCCTTGTTAAGTTGGACTATTTTTTCTCTAGCTTGTTTACGTTCGCTCAAATCCAACATAAATGCTACGGCTTCTTCTCGGTTTTCACCTAGCAACACATAACCCACTAAAACCGGGATGCGCCTACCGTCTTTGTGAATGTATTCTTTTTCGTAAGGTGTACAAGCACCGTTAGTACTGGCCTTGGCTTCTGCAATTCCTTGGTCGTCTAAATAGAAAAACTCTGATCCTGTCATATCTCGCCAATTGAGCTTACCTGCAACAAGATCATCCTGTGTATAACCAACCATTCGCAGAAAAGCTTCGTTTGCCTGATATAAACCTCCATACACATCAGAAAAAACAATCCCAATGACATTGGCATCTACAAAACTTCTCAGTTTTTCTTCATAAGCTCTGAGTTTTTTTTGAGCCTCATCATGTTGGCGACACAGGCGTTCAATTACCGCTGAACTGTGCCAGACAAAAATAGCAAAAATCGTAATCAGGAAAATAGCAAATAACGATATGGCAAAAGCCGAACCGTATTCTCCGGCAATTTGACCTTGAAGGATTAACCATCCCAAAACTAATGGTATGGAAATCGTGGCTATCAATAAACGCCGGGCAATTAAGCCCCCGTAAGTATCACTAATAACAACACGCATCAATCCCTTATCCGGTCGCACCCACAAAATGCCTACACAAAGCACTATGAAACCCACAGCCGTAGTTAACGCCATTGATGTGGTTTGAGAGGCAATGCGGGAGAAAAGTTGTACCTTGTAGGCATAGCCGATGAACACCTGTAAGGAAATCAAAGCAGTTATCAAAGTTAGAATTTGGGCATACCAATAACTCCGATAAGTTTTAGGATACGCCAGCAGGTCTAAAGCTCTACCCACTAACATAAAATTTAATGCCGTATTAAATCCCATGCGCCCTGGATGAGATGTAAATAAAGCATTCGGTTCATCTCGAAATAGCAACTCATCAATGCCGAAATTCCAGCCAAATAGATATTGTATGAGTGTGAGCAACCCAATTAAAGTAACTGCAATTGCACAAACTCTAGAAAAGCGCAAGTCAGCAACATAGGTATTGGGGAAATTATCAGTGTCTGACTCTTTAAATAATTTGGTTTGTCCTTTCTGCGCTAACCACAGTGACAAACCAGCCAATAAAAAACACAAGGCTGTGTTGGCTTTCATTGTCACTAAATTAGCAAAGCCAGATTGTTTAATAAATTGGATGTCGAAAAACCAGCCAAACAGTACTACAATACCGACTAAAATCACGATCGCACTTGCAACTTGCGCTACTAGTGACCTATCTAAACTGTGTCGTCGCAAGCGGTTGACGTTTAACATTGAGGCTCTACCACCAAACTGTCTAGCGTAATAATACTTAGGGTATTCCTAGAGGTTAAAATTCATATTATTGGCATTTTAAACTATTGGCTATAAGTAAAATTTTTCTCTACCTATATGCATATTTTTTTTATAGCAAAGTCTACATTAGAGAACTATTGCGGCAAAATCATCTATCTTTAAACATAATTTCCCAATTTGAGGCTAATTTCTCCACCATCATCTGGTAATTGTTGCTCATCGAAACCTACCAGTTCTACTATCAATTGGCGCGGTGGCGGTGACCATAAGCCTTGTCGTGAGCTAATTTCCACGGTTGTTTGCTGATTTTCTGTTAATACCGTAATATTTCTCAGGGAAAAATTTTGTTCCTGATATTCCCATGTATGTCCATCATCTTCAAACCAAGTATAACTACCATTACCAGGCCAAACTTTTAATCGGATATGGTCAACTGGATGTTCATCCACATATTGCATCACAGGTTGCATAGGAATGATGGCACCGCTATGCACATAAAGGGGCATTTTTTCTAATGGTGCATGAGCCAGGATATGGGTTGGCCCTTCGTAACGCTCCCCAGTCCACCAGTCATACCAAATGCCTGTGGGCAAGTAGACAGCACGATGTTCAACGCCAGGACGGTAAACAGGTGCAGCCATCAACGATGCACCCAGGAATACTTGATCGTAGAGGGTATAAGTTTGGCGATCGCTGGGGAAATGATATAGTAATGGTCTTAAAATGGGCGCTCCTGTTGTGGCTGCTTCCCAAAACAGATTGTAAATGTATGGTAATAATTGATAACGCAGATTAATATAATTTTGACAGATTTTTTCCACGCGATCGCCAAATACCCAAGGTTCATGACGAGATGTAGACAAGGCCGAATGACCACGCATTAATGGGTAAAGCATTCCTATCTGCATCCAACGGGCAAATAATTCTGGTGTGGCGTTACCTGCAAACCCACCAATATCGCAACCCACAAAACCTACACCCGAAAGTCCCATATTGCAAAGCATAGGTAAGGAGATTTCCAAATGCTCCCACAATGAATGGTTATCTCCCATCCACACAGCCGACCACCGTTGCACACCAGCATAACCCGATCGCGTCAACACAAATGACCGCTCTGAAGTACGATGGCGTTTTAATCCTTCGTAAGACGACTTAGCCATCATCGAACCATACAAATTATGCACTTCTGCATGTGTAGTATTCTTACCTTGGGGTGCATCTAAGGGAAACCAAATTTTTTCCCCACCATCCCCAAACGGACGGTTATCTATTGCAGGTTCGTTCATATCATTCCAAATACCTGCTACACCTATATCTGTTAAGCTTTTGTGTAAATCACCCCACCATTGACTCACATCATCCCGCAAAAAGTCAGGAAACACAGCTTTATCTGGCCAAACATAGCCGTGAAACAAGACTCCATCAACTTTACGTACAAAATAATCGTTTTGGATTCCTTGATCAAAAACGTGATAATTAGCTTCTGGTTCATACTTCACACCAGGGTCAATAATGGTAACAGTTTTAAAACCATCTTCTGCTAAGTCACCAATTAATTTTTCTGGATTTGAAAAGCGCTTGGGACTCCAGGTAAAGACTCGATAACCATGCATATAGTCAATATCCAGGTGGATAACATCACAGGGAATACGGCGTTGGCGAAATTCTCGCGCTAGTTCCCGCACCACAGTTTCCGAATCATAACTCCAGCGACATTGATGATAACCCAAAGACCATTTTGGCGGTAATGGCATTCTCCCTGTTAACTGAGTGTATGTCTGCAAAATTTGAGCAGGTTCAGGGCCGTAAATAATGTAATAATCCAACTCACCACCATGAGTTTCCATCTTCCACACATCTGGTTGTTCTACACCAATATCGAACTGACTCCAGAAAGTAGAATTACAAAACACACCATAACCCACCTCTGGACGCAAAGCCATAAAAAACGGAATCGCCTGGTACATTTCATTTGTCAAAGCATCGTAATCTAAGGCGTCAACCGTCCAGTTAGTTTTTACCTCACTGCGTTTATCCAAAAAACCTGTGCGTTCACCAAAACCATAAAAATGTTCATCCGGTGCGATGTTCTTCCAACCCGCAATTGCACCCATGCGCCAGCCCATACCCGTTTCTGCATCTTCCGCGAAGGGACGATTAGCTTTATCAAAACAAGTAATACGACACCCTTGTAATTGGACAGATATACGCATTTGGTCTGTGACAATTTCTACTTTTGTGTCGCTTTGCTGCACCTCAAAAGGTGTCGTTGGCCAGTCTGCATCATCCAATGTTACAGCCCAATCACGATGGGGGATAAATTCTCCAGTTGGTGCTAAACGCACGCGAATTAAATTAGCTGCAAGTATGCTGATAGTAAGACTTAAATCACCATCAGCAAACTTAATAGTTTGATTACTTTGATTGACAAATTCTACAGTACCAATATTTGTCCAAGGTTGTTTATTGACTGGCAGTTGACCGAAATATTGCGGCATATATACTCCAAGGGGCTAGAGACGAAAGGCTAGGGACTAGAATTTTTTGAATATAAAAAAGATAGATGTGTAAATTAAATACACACACTTATTGATATGTATTTATTTTTTCTAATTAATTCTTCTTCAATATTAAAAACACAATATATATGTTTGTAGCAAATTATCAATTCAATTTAAAGTATTGATGTTTTTTTAGATATTTCTCTTTAATTTAATCATAAATCTTGATTTTTCAACTATTTTTACCAAAAATAACCGAGAATAAAATCCTCATTAAAGTAGATATATAAGTTATATCGTTATATAGATTTTTTTAATAAAAATACAAGCTTACAATCAGATGGCAATCATTATTCAAGCAAATATTTTCCATCATCCCTCAGAAACTGCATACCCCAAAATAATTAATTTTTAATTGTCCAAAACCTCCAACACAAGTCGGCGTAAATAAACAGACCAGTTGAAATCAATGAAAAGCCTATAAAGTAAGCTTTTTGACTTTTGACTTTTGAACGCCAGTTGCTACAAGTCGGGGAACCCGCCCAACGCACTGGCTCCTTTTGACTTCCGCCTTGCGGTACTAGCCCTTAGTTACATACTCTACAAAAACATGAAAAACGATTCTGGGAAAACAATTTCTATTTGGATGACGACGGCAGAAGTGCCAGACCAACCTGTACTTGCAGAAAACCTTCAAGCAGATGTCTGTGTTGTCGGTGCAGGTATAGCGGGGATGACTACCGCTTATATGTTAAGCCGCGAAGGTAAATCAGTAGTAGTGCTAGATGATGGCCCCATTGGTGGTGGGCAAACTTCACGGACAACGGCCCACCTATCGCATGTGTTATCTCATTACTACTATGAACTAGAAGAAATTCACGGTAAAGACCTAACAAGACAAATTGCCGAAAGTCATACAAAAGCTATCGATACTATACAGGCGATCGCCTCACGGGAAAACATAGACTGTGACTTTGAGCGCCTTGACGGTTATCTGTTTCCACCAGACACGGAATCTCTAGATGAACTGCAAAAAGAATTAGCCGCAGCCCATCGTGCTGGACTTACAGATGTAGAACTTGTGAACAAAGCACCCATAGATGGCTTTAACACAGGCTCATGTCTGCATTTTCCCCACCAAGGACAATTTGACCCCCTGAAGTACCTCACTGGATTAGCCGCAGCAATTCAAGGTTATGGTGGCAGAATTTACACAGGAACCCACGTCCAAAAAATCACAGGTGGTCAACCTGCACGTGTGGAAACTAGTAATGGTCAAGTTGTGACAGCTGATGCTGTGGTAGTAGCCACTAATTCCCCCATTAGTAACCTAGCTACAATGCACTTTAAGCAAGCTGCATATATCACCTTTGTCATTGGTGCGAAAATACCTCGTGGTTCTCTGACTAAAGCCCTTTATTGGGATACCCTTGACCCTTACCATTACGTGCGCCTCCAACATTTGGATGAGGAACATGATCTTTTAATTGTCGGTGGTGAAGACCACAAAACTGGACAAGCGAATGATGCTGATAGCCGATATGTCCGATTGGAAGTATGGACGCGAGAACGCTTTTCTCAAGTAGGAGAAATTGAGTTTCGTTGGTCAGGTCAGGTAATGAATGCTGATGACGGCATTGCCTACATTGGCAAAAATCCCTTTGATGAAGACAATATCTACATTGCCACAGGTGACACAGGTTTAGGCATGACCCACGGTACCATCGCCGGGATACTCCTAAATGATATGATTTTGGGACGTAAAAATACTTGGGCGGAAGTTTATGATCCTTCACGGGCAAGACTTAGCGCCACAGGTGATTTTATCTCCGAAAATATTAACGTTGCTACCCAGTATTTAGATTGGGTAACACCAGGAGAAGTTGATTCTGTAGATAAAGTTTCCCCCGGTACAGGTGCAGTAGTGCGCCAAGGTTTGACAAAAGTTGCTGCCTATCGTGATGAAAACGGTATTTTACATGAGCATTCCGCAGTCTGTCCCCACTTAAAATGTATTGTTGCCTGGAATTCTTCAGAAGCAACTTGGGACTGTCCTTGTCACGGTTCACGGTTTGATGCCCAAGGTAAAGTAATTAACGGCCCAGCTATTGATGGTCTTGCACCTGTACATAGCAAGTCAACGGTATAGTTTCCATTCAGCCAGCACGTTAGGATTTTTACCGAGTTAAAAATTGTCAACCATTATGAAAAAAGCGACATTTGGTGCTGGCTGTTTTTGGGGATTAGAAGCAGCTTTTCGCAAGGTCGAGGGAGTATACTCGACCTCTGTTGGCTATATGGGTGGGCATTTTCCCAACCCATGCTATTTGGATGTACTATCGAGAATTACTGGTCATGCGGAAGTGGTGCAGGTAGAGTATGACCCCAAAATTGTCAGTTATGATAATTTACTGGCGATGTTTTGGGATATTCATGACCCGACAACGTTAAATCGTCAAGGGCCAGATAAAGGAGAACAATATCGGTCTGTGATTTTTTATCATGACGCGCAGCAAAAGCAACTGGCGCAGCAGTCAAAGGCAAAACTTCAGATGTCTGGCAGATTTGATAAAGATATTGTCACAGAAATTAAGCCTGCAAGTGAATACTATTTAGCCACAGAAGAACATCAGCAATATTTTGAGAAGATGGGAATTCGAGTGCAGACTGTGGCGATCGCTTCCCAAAAATGGGGTATGAGTCCCAGTCAAATAGCCAGTGAATATGAGCTGACTGAGGTACAGGTAAAAGAAGCTTTGAGTTTTTATGCAGTAAATAAGGTGCAGATTGACGCTGCGATCGCTTCTGAGCAATCCTTAGAAATTGCTAATGGTTAAACTTAAGCTTCATCTGGATGCAGATACCTCAAGTAAATCGCTGCATTTGGCATTAATGTCTCAAGGTAGTTACTTAAAAGTTTGGCACTTCTAAGGTTTAAGGCAGCCAATGCTGGGTATCGCTATTGCACAGTAATGGCTATAGGCTACTAATACTGAGCAAGCTTGGAGCGAGGTCGTGGATAAATAGAGAATTTAAGTATTTTTTTAGGATGGGATAAACAAAAAATTTATGACACGCCATTGCATCTCTGAGGCAGCATCCCAAACACACCCTAGATAAACAGGGAGATTGAGATGCTCAAATTTCTGAAACCCTTACCTTACAAAGATTTTGGTTGAGTTGACAAATTAGCTCTTACACCTTGGACTGTCAATACAGAACAGGGTGCATGATGTAATACATAATTGCTGACACTACCTAAGAAAAATTCACTGATGCCACTGAGTCCCCGACGGCCTAAAACAATTAAATCAGCCTGAAAACTACGGGCTACTTCACAAATAGTGCGGCTTGGTTCACCTATTTTTTGGGTAAAATCAGATGCTATCCCCTTGGCGATCGCTTGATTATTGAGCAGTGTTAAAAATTCAATTCCTTCTCGTTTTAAACTTTCCCAGTGATTTACATAATAGTCCACATTGTCATAAACACTGTATGTTTCCATTGTGGAAGCATCGAGATAACCATCCTCAGAAGGTGAAATGACGTGTAACAACAACAATTCGGCGTTGCTGGCTGTTGCTAAATTTAGGGCGTGTTCAAAAATTTGTTCACCAATTGCATTGGTACTTAGTGGGACTAAAATTTTGTTAAACATAGTTAAAAGTCTTTAGTTATTAGTCAGTAGTTAATCACGCAATTTGTACATTATTTTAATGGCTATATCTACACCAACTACTCTCTCAAAACATCGAAATATCCTTGCTGTAGCATAATATCCTTTAATAGCTCGTCTGCCGCCATAGCGGCCTAGTCCATACACAATGACATCGGCTCCTATAGCGGCGAAGTCCGTGTCCCCTGCTTCTTCTCGGTGAGGAATTTTGCGTTCAAAGATGCCTAGCACAGGCGATAGCCGTTCGTAGAGTACATGGGAGTAAAGGATCACTTAACGGGTGACAAGGTGGCTCAAGATGAGATGTGGCAAGAATTCCACTTCTGGGGTTGTATTTTCACACCACATCAGTTTTAGCGGCTGTCCTGGAGACTGTCACACCTTTAACCTTTGTACAGCATGGTTAGGACTAAGTAAACTTCAGAAGCAGTTCTACCAAGGAAGACGTGTCCCACCACGTAATTTACCATAGTGGCGTGGCAACCCAACATTGATCTGAGAACCTCAACAGGGATATTGGTGTTGGGTTTCCTTTTGTCAGTCCACTAGTGAGGGATTAGGGTAGATGTAGACGCTTTTGCGGCTTCCCTCAATATACAAGGTTGGGTTGTTCGCGCTAGCTTTGCGGAGTAATGGAACGTAAAGCCCTGACGGACATGGCTGCGCTTACCGCGTAGCGTGCCGGAGGCATAAACCAACACCCAAAGATTCGGTATTGTTGGGTTTCACTCCTTTCAACCCAACCTACATTCATTTTTCTCTCTCCAAAGTGATAGAAGAGGGATAAGCAATGCGGTAATTATTTGCTAAAAATTCGATAGTACAGCCACGTAGTAGCTTCCTTCAAAGGAAAAAGCACATAAGTCAGAGGATTGATAGTCACAACAATATTACGGTAGTCTCGTCTTGCCCAAAACAAGATTCCACGGGCGACTTGTTGTGCTGACATCACCCCATAAGGATTTAGTTGACTTTTAAATGGCCCCAGAATTAACTTCCGAATTACACAATCACCATCCAACCGCTTGAGGGTGACAATATTTCCTAATGTCCGTTTACTAAGTTCATAAAGTGGACTTAACGCCGGAGAAACCTCGGCCTCAGAAGTATTCACCCAAATTTCCTTAGTCGCCTTGGCTTGTGGCCCTGTCACCGTAGTCAAAAATATATCCATTAACCGTAACGCCGAAAAAGTATTGACCTCATAAGAGGAACTAATTGCCTGCGGTGTGCGGCTATTGTAGACATTAACGCCGTGGTTGATAATCAAAATATCGACTTTTTCTAAACTCTGTTTGAGTTCAGCTTCATTACCTAACTGCCAAGAAAGCACTTTTAAATTAGTGTGCGGAGCTAATTTTTCTGGGTTAGTAGTTAAGGCTACCACCTTAGCATTATGTTTTAAGAGTTCCGCAGCTAAAGCTTGCCCCAAAGCGCCCGATGCTCCAGTTAAAGCCACAGTTTTACCCTTAAGAGATAATGCAGTACCAAGTATTTTATCCACTAGAGGAAAGACACCACTATAGTACGCATTGACATCATCAAAATGATGGCGCCAATGGTAAGTTCGATTCACCCACCAAACGGAGGGAATTATTTGTAAAGGGCCGGGTAAGTGGTTGTAGTCTGTGTCAATTTTTCCTTGGGAATATCGCACAGAAGCACCAAACAAAAAACTACAGCCATAGGCTACTCCCAGCCATAAACCTATTTGGTTTACCAATAAGGCAATTACCGCCAAAACCACTACCAGTAGACTCGACTCAAAAATGTCGTGATACAGTTGAGACTCTTGGTAAGCTTGCAGGGAAATAATTGATAAATCCCGACGGTACACCGCATGGTGCTTGTTATGCCATTTTGCCAGCCATTTGACCTGATGACACAACACGTGATAACTATCTCTTAATACCTCAGCCAGCAAAATAGAAAAGACTCCCCAACCAGCAAATTGTAAACAGGCATTTACTAAAACCCAATTAAAGGGAGTTAACGTCTGCATCATGTTTTCCTGCACACCACTTGTCTTAATTTTTCTTTATATTCTGACAAGGATAGATGAAGGTGGAGTTACAGAGCAAACTAAAATTAAACAGATATTCAACTAAAACTGCTGGAAGAGGATGCTTTTATCGGCAAAAACATCACATTTTGCTCGATACGCTGGCTCAGGCGACTTTTAAGATTCCAGTGATGGAGTACTTTTTCTGGAACGAGTGACTTTATTTTTTAGCAAAAAGACCCCACTGCTGGCAAGCAACAAGGCACCCAAAGCATGAGGTTCGGGAACTCGTCGTCGAGAGACAGGTTGAGAAGTAGCGCTTTCTACCAACCGTCCGGAGGTAAAACCAATAGTACCCGGTGGCAGAGTGTTAATAAAAGCTCCACCATCACTTGTGCCAGTACCATCAAAATTACCTGGAAATGACAAAAATAATTCGTTTAAACCAGACGCAAATCTCAGTTGAGACAATGTGTCCTGGGGAGCAATAAAGGCACTGCTAGATTCTGTGGAGTTGTTAAAGTTAAATACTACATCTCCCAATGCATCCCGCAAATTGATATCCCAGCTAGTTAAGTCCGTTTGGCTATCCACAGGTAGGCCACTGACTGAGTAAGTCCCATCAAATGTTGCCAAACTCTCTAAAAATGGGGAGCTACTCTCCAAAATCCCATTAAAATTTCCTGATAGAAAAAAATCAGCCGCCAGACTAGGTTTAGCACCAACAGTAGCAACAAACATCGCCAAACCACTGGTAGCGATCGCTAATTTTTGCATGAGTTTCATGATACACCTCAATAGTGATAGTCGTATAAAAAGTATTTTTAAATACTCGTATACTGCGATTTGGTGTCTTGAAGATGAAAAAACTATTGGCTAGTGTATATTTATTTGCTTGATAATGCAAGATAACTATGGAAGCAACCTAGATTTAAAAACGTCTTTGAAACTCCACTACTGCACGACTGTCATCATCCAAATTAGTAGAAGCACGCAAACGAATTTCGTCGTTAATTCGGTAATTAACACCCCACTGAAATGGGTCATTTGCTGTCAAAATTTTGATACTAGACAAGGAAACTTGTGGAGAAACGTCAATACCTGCCTCTGCTGCTAATTCCAAACTAGAACTGCCTCGGCCGGCTTCTGGATTATTAGAAATGATAGTAGGAAATACACGCAGTTCACTTAAACCAACGGCACTACCAATTTGGTTAAACGCCGCCTGAAAGTTGCTAAATACTGCTGAACCGGCTATGTTAATCAATCCCAAAGTGCTATCACCACCTCCTTGGCCATCAACTATCCCTCCACCCAATACAGCGACAATTTGGGTTTCCGAGCGTCCTGGACTGCTGGTGAGTTCCAGATTTTCGTTAAGTTGGCTAGCAAGGCCTTGGACATTAGCTTCTATTTGCACACTTTCTAAAGCTGCTAACCCAGCCGTGTTGGTGCGAGCGAAGTCACTACTTTGAACAACATCGAGTACCCTCGCAGTGAGTCGAACATCCAAGTCGGGATCACGGGGTTGATTGGCTCTAAAGGTGGCAGTATGTTTGTACCCACGAGCTAAGTTAAACTGGGTGGTAAATAAATTAACACCGCCTTCCTCTAGTCTAACGACACCATCGGGTATGGGTTCAGCAAAGGAACCATTAATGGTAAGGTTACCTGTAGCGCGGAAGCTAAGAATAGGTGGGCGGTTAACTTCGACGTTTTGACCTATCTCTAGATCTAAATTATTAAACCTGGGCGTTCCATTACCCGTATCAGGTTGAATTTGTTTGTTAGCGCTGGTGATGGGCAAACTACTGTTATTGGTCGTAGGTGTTGGATCAACAGTATCGGCTAGTAAAACTTGACCATCAAACAAACTGACTTTACCGCCAATTGCTGGGTTAAGAGCAGAGCCGGTAATCTGTAAATTGCCACTAGCACCACCTTGGTACAAGCCTTTAAGATTTAAAGCTATCTCATCAACATTTACTGTCAAGGGATTTTCCACATTAGCTTGTCCGTTAGTGAAAATCGGAATTTCTCCCGATGCTACTACATTCCCTCGGCTAAACCTGCCCTCCAGATTCTCTACTAAGATGCGGTCAAAATCAAACAACACTTTGCCAGTAACACGTCTCACCTTACCTGGCAAAGCCTGGGCAGCAAAAGTAGCATTATTTACAGTGGCAATACCGTTGACTAGTGGTCTGCGGAATGTGCCACGTACTGTAATATCTATATCTCCTTCACCTGTTTCAAAAGCCACCTGATTAGTCAATAAATTCAATATTGCCAAGCCCTCATTTTGCACCTTGACATCCAACTCGATTTGATCGCTATCTGGTGCCACCGATGCAAAGGGTAACTGGTAAGGGATACTACCAGTAATATTTACTGGTTCGGTTTCCACCACTGAGACAGTACTACCAAAATTCAAGCGTCCATTAGCATAACTAAAACTAGCTGTAGCTGATTCTACAGGTTGCTGATTTAATTGTCCTTGGGTAATTTGCCACTCGCCTATGCTTTGAGGGTTAGCAATACTTCCTGATAAGGCAGCTGTACCATTGAGATTACCGGAGATATCAACTGGTAAATTCACAAAATTATTCAGTAAATCTATGGGGAAATTAGTGACTTGCAACTGACCAGATTGATCATCCCCACCAATATTACCTGCGAAGGCCAGAAGTCTATTTTCTGACTCAATCCGTAATGGTCGTAACCGCAAAACGCCATTTTCAAACCTGCCTTGGGCAACTATATTTTCAGCAGTGTAAAAACGATTTGTGTCTTCTTGGCGACCCCAGGTAAAGTTTTGACCATTTAAATTAAATTGCACCAAGAGTCCGTCAGCTGCGGCGGTATCTACAGCAACTTCCCCGCTGAAAGTACCTTGCAAATCTGCTAGATCTGGGATGGGATTAGACTCTTGCCGTTCTTGTTCTTGGACTGCGATCAGTGCGTCGATTTCATAGAAACGCTTGAGTTGGGTTAATAAAGGTTGATCAGGTAATCCCCTGGGGTTGGTGGTTAAATCGGCTGCGGTACCGTAGGTTGGTTCTGTTGTACCACGTTGAAAATCTTGTAGTTCAAATATCTGTGCTACTGTCAGCACATCTTGAATATTACCTTGACTGATATTGAGATTACCTTGTAGTTGCGGCCCTTGGGGCGTTTGACCAACATTGCCAGCAAAAGCATAACGACTGTCACCCCTGACAAATTCGCTACTGGTGAGTGTGGCTTGACCATCATTGTAGCGGAACTGAGCTGCTAGGCGATCGCCACTCAAACGACCAATTTCGGGGGAGGCGATCGCTAAATTTCCACTGGCGGCTAATGTCTGTTGATTCACCTGCACATCCCCTGTTAATAACCCAGTTACCCTACCCGCACCGAGGCGCAATTGCGGCGGTGGTGTCAAATTCAAGATTTGTAGGGGGAAGTTGGCTACTGTCAGCGCTAAATCATTACCTTGGGCTTGACCTGTAGCTGAAGCATCTTGCCACTGCACTGCAAAGGATTGGGGACGATTTTGGGCGTCTAAGTTGACGGCAATGCGATCGCTATTACCTGTCAAATCTAAATTTAACCCTTGACCTTGTGCTGATTGAATATTACCAGTAAGCAACGGCTCAAAAGCAATATCTTGGACAACAAAGTTACGTAACCCGATTTGCCCTGTGACATTGGGTAAAGGTAGATTACCAGTAACTTGACCATTAAAATCTATACTTCCAGCTACAGCCACCTGATTGGGGAGATTAACCGGTAACTGTTGCAGATTGAAGTTTTGTGCTTGGACGTTGAGATTTAATTGCGTAATTTCCGGGATGCCAGCCATGTTTGCATTGGCTAATATGTCACCACTAACATTTAAACCTGGGGCTGTTGCTTGTTCAATCGCTAGCTTTTCCCCAGTCCATGCCAGTGTTGCATTTAAAGGTCGTTCCAGACCAGGTATTCCTTGGGATAACTGTACTTGTCCAGCCGCACGAACATCGGCTAATCTTGCCGATCCCAAAAGACCAGCCACCTGCACATTACCGCCCAATTGACCGCGTAACTGCTCATTGAAACGATTTAATTCCACACCCGCAGCATCAACTACTGCTTGATAGCGTCCATTAGCCAATTGGATATTAGAAGCGCTAATTGTGCCTCCGTTGAGATTTAACTGGGCTTGACCACTGGCTTGGATGGCTTCTGGTGTAAATGATTCCACCGAACCAGCCACATTTAATTGACCAGTCAATGCACCTTGAAACTGCGGTGGTACGGCTGCCAACTGTTGCACAGCCACATTATTGGCTTGGACTTGCGCTTGATAACGTCCATTCACCAGTTGAATATTCGAGGCGCTAATTGTTCCCCCGCCCACATTTATCCGTGCTTGACCACTAGCTTGGATGGTATCAGGTGCAAATGATTCCACCGACCCAGCCACATTTAATTGACCAGTCAATGCACCTTGAAACTGCGGTGGTACGGCTGCCAACTGCTGCACAGGGACATTATTGGCTTGGACTTGTGCTTGATAGCGACCATTAGCCAATTGAATATCAGAGGCGGTAATTGTGCCTCTACCTACATTCACTCGTGCTTGACCACTAGCTTGGATAGCGTCAGGACTGAATGATTCCACTGAACCAGCCACATTAAACTGACCAGTCAATGCACCTTGAAACTGTGGCGGTACTGCTGTCAATTGCTGCACAGCTACATTATTCGCCTGGACTTGTGCCTGATATACACCATCAGCCAACTGGATATTTCTGGCTGTGACAGTCCCACCAGCTACATTCAGCCGTGCTTCACCAGTACCACGTAAAGTATTGAGGCTGACATTTTCAGTATTGCCTGCGATTTGAAATGTCCCCGCCAAAGGGCCAGCCAAAGCTGGGGGTGCTTCTCTCAAGATGCGCCCTAGTCTGACATTATTAGCCACCAATTGAGCCGCAAAACTTTGATCTCGCAACTGAACATTAGAAACCGCAATTGTGCCGCCACCAATATTAACTCCTGCCCCTTCAGTGCGAATATTAGCCACTTGAAATGGTTCGGCGGTTCCTTCCACAATTACACGCCCGTTGAACTGCGCCCCTGCCAAAGAGACATTTTGCAGTTGACTTTGATCTACAAAAGGTTCTAAGCCAACACCAGAGGCTTGGGCTACAGCTTGCCAACGTTGATTAGCAAAAGTACCCGATCCTCGCACCGTACCACCGCCAACATTTAGCGCCACATTGCGGAACGCGAGGGTACGATCTGCGGCAATGACGGTTTCACCAGTACCGGGATAAGTTGCCCCAGGGGCTTGCCATTTAACCACCGTTTGCACATTATCCGCCGCACCAGTCACTTGAGCCGTAGCGGAAACAGTACCAATTTGAATCGGGGGTGTTGTCTCGTAAATTTTTGCGATCGCATCCCCAGGAATATTTTTGGCGGCAAAATTCAAATTTAATCGCGGGGTTGTCCCCAAATTAATTTTGCCCGCACCCGTGATTTCTCCCCCAACTGCGGCTTGGCCGCGAATATCTCTCAGGGTAATTAAATCAGCATCGGGAGCAAATTCAAACTTACTAGTTATATTATTAAAATTAAGCTGATCAATTTGGGCAGTTTTGATAGTGGCAACAGTACCTGAAAGCACTGGTTTGGTTACAGGGCCAACCAGCTGTAAATCAGCTTGTAATTGCCCAGTTACGGGTACAGGTGCCTGAATATTCAGTGCTGCTTGAGCATTAGCCACACTCACGGCATTAATTCGCCCTGCCACCTTAAAGCCTGCTTCAGTGTCGATGATGCCTGTAGCCACTAAGGGAATTTGACCGTAATTAGTCGCAATATTATTTAGCTGTACCTCTGTTCCTTGGAAGCGAATATTACCTTGGGTATTGAGCAAAGGTTGGGGGACGTTGGCAACTTGTAAATGTACCCCTTGTAAGTCAGCATTGCCAAATAATAAAGTTTCCTGTCCTGGTGTAAGTTGAATCTGCAAGTTGCCATTAACTCTACCCGCCTGTAAGTCAAAGGGTAACTTGATCAAGCGGGTAATTTTAGAAGCAAGTAAATTTTGCGATCGCAGTTGTAAGTTGCTTGCTAATGTCTGGGGACGGACTTCTCCCTGAATTGCAATATTTCCGCCACTTTCGGCTTCACCACCCACCTCAAATTTAATTAGTTCGTTGTCTTCTAACAATTGAGCAGTGCCATTTAGCTGCGAAAAGGCAACGGGAGATAAAGGGGATGTAACTTCGTTTGCTTCTACATCTCCTCTTTGCGGTAGCAAGACCAGATTACCGTTACGAAACCGCAATTTATCTAGGTCAGTTTCAATTAGTCCAGCTTCACCTGGTGGGGCAATTTCAGTAGTAATCCAGCGTCCTTGATTATCTTGTTCAATGTAAATATCTGGGTTAACTAAGGTGACATCCAGCTTTAATCGACGACTAAAAATTAATTGCAACGGGTCAAAACCCACCTCTACAGCATCAACTACTGCCCGGTCTGGGTCTGTCGCTGTGGCGGGAATGTCTGAAGCCCCAAACTTTACTCCTGTTAGAGAGAAGCCTGTGACTTGTCCCAAGTTGACCGGACGGTTAAGTGTGTTCATAATACCGCTTTCTGCTAGTGGCGTTAATTCCTCTTGCACAAAAGTCCATAACCGCCAAACACCACCAATCATTCCCAAGAGCAAAAGTCCGCCCAAGGCCATACCCCCGCGACTCAACACCACCAACCACAAACGTTTGCGGGCGGAGGAAGAATTTGCTCGATGCTCTTTTTGAGGAGATTTAGTCATGTGGGTTCCCTTTCCGCTGGGTGTAGCTGGCATACTACAAGCAATAACTAGCACATATCATCATGATGCTTATTCCAGGATACAAACCTATTTGATATTTTGGGATATGAGATTCACTCAATGATTAGGCAAATAGTGGCTTAGAGTTCAATTTTCTCCTGTTTGCTAGTTAAGAGACGATAAATAAAAAATTCTCTGCTAGGGGAGGATGCAATACGGTTCGGTTAAGACATCTCTTCGTTGAGGTAGCAGAGGGGCGGAGGGTTGGGGACAGAGAGGAATAGGCATAACCTCCCCCCTGCTCCCTTGCAGTCTTCATGAGTAAATTTATTATCCAAACTGTATTGGGTGGGGGAGGATGAGGCAAATATTATTGAGTGGTGGTACAAAATCTCCATAGACTAAAACTTTAATATAAATAAATTGCCAAACAAAAGGACAGATGATCACACCAATGCGTGTTTTTGTGTTAATTTTCAATGCCAATACGGAAAATGAGGGGATTCACTCGATTCGGGTGGGCGATCAAAATAAAATTCTCATGTTCGAGTCAGAAGACGATGCTCTACGCTTTGCTTTGTTGCTGGAAGCTCAAGATTTCCCAACTCCCACAGTAGAAATGCTCGATGCTGAGGAAATTAAAGAGTTTTGCGTAAGTGCTGGTTATGAATGGGAAATTGTCCCCACAAACAGTGATTTAGTTTTGCCGCCAGAAATGAATGTGGATGAAACTGACTGGCAAGTTGATGCTCCTGAAGATGATAGCTTCCGCTCTGACCAAGTTCCACCAGCTGCGCCAGAAATGTCTGATTCTGAGCTAGAAAACATTCGGCGCAAACTTGAAGGATTATTGTAAAATCAGATACCTATTTGACAAATAGAGGCTAGGGGCTAGAGGCTAGAGAAGAGTATTTTCAAGTTTGGTTGTGGGATGTTCTTAATGATTAGCTGACTTGAAACTGCTGAATGCTTTGAGCAAGGCGGCTGAGTAAAACATACTAGTTCTCATTTACCTCTTTTACCCCTGATCCCCAGAGGGTTCTCGAGTTCCCCAGTCCCTAGTCCAGCACGGCGTAAATAGGCATTCCACTTGAAATCGTCAAACAGCCTGTTGGATATGCTTTTTGACTTTTGACTTCCGCGCAGCGGTACTAGTCCCTTTGAAACCCATGTCATGGATGTAGACAATGCAAAATTTGCAAGAACGTGGCTATCTTTTAACCGAGCAGGTAAATCCTCATAGTCTGAATTTAGACCAGCTTAATTCTGTGGAGTTGGTGGATTTATTTAATAGTGAAGACCAAAAAGCCGTGGCGGCTGTGGCGGCGGCAAAAATTCAGTTAGCAGCAGCCATTGATTGTGCGGCAGAGCGTTTGCGCCAGGGAGGACGTTTATTTTATGTGGGTGCGGGGACAAGTGGTAGGCTAGGGGTGTTAGACGCGGCTGAATGTCCACCGACTTTTTGTACACCACCAGAGTTGGTACAGGGAATTATCGCTGGGGGTGCGGGTGCATTAGTACGCAGTTCTGAAGATTTAGAAGACCGGAGTGAAGATGGTGAAGCGGCGATCGCTCAACGACATGTTACCCAATTAGATGTAGTTGTGGGAATTACCGCAGGCGGGACAACGCCTTTTGTACATGGTGCGCTCAATGCCGCTCGTCAACGGGGAGCTAGTACTATTTTTATTGCTTGTGTGCCTGCATCACAAGTTAGCTTTGAGGCTGATGTGGATATTCGTTTACTAACTGGGCCCGAAATTATCGCCGGTTCCACTCGCTTGAAAGCTGGTACAGCTACGAAACTAGCTTTAAATATCCTTTCTACTGGGGTGATGGTCAAGCTAGGCAAAGTTTATGGTAACCGCATGGTAGATGTCGCTGTGACTAATCAAAAGTTACGCGATCGCGCTCTGCGGATGTTGCAAGACCTCACAGGTTTAAGTCGTGAAGCTGCGGGTTTTTTATTGGAACGTAGTGGTAAGTGGGTGAAACTAGCGTTATTGATGCACTGGACTGGGTTAGAAAAAGACCCAGGTCATCAATTGCTCACAGAACATCAAGGTAATCTCAGAGCAGCGGTTGATAGTTACAAAAATAACAAACAACCTTGAGAATATGCAATTGCTGTGAATCAATGTTTGTAGTAACAGGCTAGTTGGAAGTGTCGCCTTCACAAAGTCGGTGGGGAATCACTAGATTGTGCAGAACTATCCACATCTGCTAGGGATTGGGTTAGGATCTTGTCACCTATCCTTTTTCATTTGAAAAGTCCCATCAGAGAATTTTCTAGTTAAAATAGTATATCTGTTCTACTCATACTTCCAGCCCAACACTCTACCAAATCCATATAATCCGTATATTTTAGAGGCAATAATGGCTACCAACACCGATACTTCTGGCAAGCAAAAGGCATTAAATATAGTACTCAACCAGATTGAGCGCAGCTTTGGTAAGGGAGCAATCATGCGCCTGGGCGATGCTACCCGGATGCGAGTAGAGACAATTTCCTCTGGGGCGCTCACCTTGGATCTAGCATTGGGTGGAGGTTTACCCAAAGGACGAGTAATTGAAATTTATGGGCCAGAAAGTTCTGGTAAGACCACAGTCGCATTACACGCGATCGCTGAGGTGCAAAGAGAAGGAGGAATCGCAGCATTTGTCGATGCTGAACACGCCCTTGACCCCACCTACGCCGCAGCTTTGGGTGTAGATATTGAAAATTTGTTAGTTTCCCAACCTGATACCGGGGAAGCGGCTTTGGAAATTGTCGATCAGTTGGTTCGGTCTGCTGCTGTTGACATTGTTGTCATTGACTCTGTAGCAGCACTGGTTCCCCGGGCCGAAATTGAAGGTGATATGGGTGATATTCACGTTGGTCTGCAAGCCCGGTTGATGAGTCAAGCCTTACGTAAAATTACTGGCAATATAGGTAAATCTGGCTGCACAGTCATTTTCATCAACCAGTTGAGGCAAAAAATTGGTGTTACTTACGGTAGTCCAGAAACCACAACTGGTGGTAATGCATTGAAGTTTTATGCTTCAGTGCGCTTAGATATTCGTCGGATTCAAACTTTGAAAAAAGGCACTGATGAATTTGGTAACCGTGTGAAAGTCAAAGTTGCCAAAAATAAAGTTGCACCGCCTTTTAGAATCGCGGAATTTGACATTATTTTTGGTAAGGGAATTTCTACCTTAGGTTGCATTGTTGACTTAGCAGAAGAAACTAACGTAATTGTTCGCAAAGGAGCTTGGTACAGTTACAACGGTGATAATATCTCCCAAGGTAGAGATAACGCTATCAAGTATCTAGAAGAAAAGCCTGAATTTGCTGAACAAATTAAGGAATTAGTGCGTCAAAAGCTAGATATGGGGGCCGTTGTTTCTGCTAACTCTGTGGCTAAGGCCAATGAGGAAGAAGAAGACGACGATGATGTTGATTTAGATGCAGAAGAATAGCATTTATCTAAATTGTTAGTAATTAATAAAAAGTAAATGCCCCAATGTGGGGCATTTTTTTAGCTTAACTATATTGGTTGATGGGGTGTATATCTACTAAAAAAGCGGTCTAAAATTTCTGATTGTTGCTCTGCACTTAAGCCACTATGCCAGTGTTCTAAATTTTCTATTAAGCCGGCACTAATTGGCTTTTCAATCCTGTATTTTTCTGTGTCTTGAATATTATCTTGACTATTGGGAGTGCGCGGTACGAGTTGCATGAGTAATTCCATGGCCACACTTGGTAGAACTCGGCTACTCTGATTCAAGAAAAAATCACAAGTTATACTACCTAGACGCAGGCGATCGCCATCTTTGAGTTTGGTTGGATGATAGACGCGTTCACCATTGACGAAGGAACCGTTAGTACTGTTGAAGTCAATTAAATAAAAACCCTGATTTTCAACGTATTGAATAGCACCATGACGACGAGATAAATATGTATCTGTCAGGCAAATACCACTACTGCGATCGCGTCCTACTGTCCATATCTGCTGAGGTTGTTGCAAAGTTTGTGTCTGATGATCACACAAGTTAGTCATCACATACACAGTAGTAGTATCTACTACACCCTGTATATAATGCAAATTCACTTGCGTTAACGAAGGCTGATATAAATTTTCTAACCGCAGAATTTCATCTAGAAACCCACTATGATGTTCATAAAGCTTGAGAAATAGCTGATATAGGCTTAATCGCCTTTCCAGTTCCTTTGCTTGCAAATCAGCCATCATAGCTGAACCATTTGCTGCCAATAAATGTGATTTGCTGATTTCTATCATAAATATTTTATTTCAGCTAATATCAGTAATAGTTACCTTTTCATTTGCCGCTATCGTGTGATAAATAGACAGCTATTAAAGTTGGAAAATTTATAAAATTCCTCTCAAGTTTCCTTAATTTAATAGCCTCATAAATATTATTGATAAAACAATTATTATGACACTTTGTTTGTAATTGTAAAGTATCATTCCATATTTTTAACAGATATCAATCTTTAAGAATATTTTAACGCCCTTGTGCAAAAGATATACTCACAGAACTTACGCAAAAACTCTTTTAATCCCTCTTTGCTATCTTTATTGGAAAAAGCTAGGTTCAAAACCTCTCGTCAGAGAAAAATCTTTGTTTTCCAAGGTAGGCTGACGCCTTGAGCGTCAGCCGTTAGCGTAGCTTCCCGAAGGGTACGGTAAAAACCCCAACGCCAGTTCTCTCACTCTCAAGTCGGGAAACCAGCCCACGAGACTGGCTCCCCTTGTGGGTGGCTAAATTAATTGCGTACAGCGGTATCCGTAGGCTCTATTGCGAATTGTTTTTATGAATGTTTCCAGGAGGATGTATTTAATCTTCAGTTTAAACCTTTACTATCAATTACAATAAGCCTCGTTTACCATTGGGGCGTATTGTCATCCAATTGGTCTTTGCTAATGATAACTGTTCGTCAGAAATCTTGGCACCAGTAAGATTAGCACCACATAGATTAGTGGCCCGCAGATTAGCATTACTGAGATAGGCATGGCTAAGGTCTGCACCTCGCATATCTGCTCCTTCTAAATCAGCATGATTGAAGTAGGCTTTGCTGACATTAGCATCTCTAAGATTAGCTCGAGTGAGACTAGCTCTACCAAAGTCACTATTGTAAAGATTCGCTCCTTGGAGATTAGTGTTTTGTAATTGAGTAGAATGAAAATTTGTTTCTGATAGGTCAGCACCTTGCAAGTTGAGACAATTTAAATTGTGTAGAGCAAAATCCCGTCGCCCCTTGAGATATGCTGTTAATAAACCCTGGGAATCTAATTTGCGCCCTTGAGAATTTTGAGGGCGTGAACCATTACTTTGACTACTAGCCAACATTGTGGATTTCCCTGCCGAAGATACCTGGCGGATACCTCCAACTTCTGCTGTCTTGGCTCGTCTTCTAGCACGAATTGCGGCGGCTACTTGCGCTACTCCTCCTGCACTAGTAGAAGTAGCTAACGGGTTATTGCATAAAACAGCAGAATTTTCTGGACTGTTGTATGTTGCATCTTTAATTCCCGTCTCAGATTTAACTAGCAAACCCTGAGCCAAACTTTCCAAATATGGTTCCATCTCTAAAGCTCTCAGCACTTCTTTTGCCGATTGATAGCGATGGCGTACTGATACGTCTAACATTTTCCGCAGGACACTGGTCAAGTGGTCACTCGCTTGCACCATATGCTCCCACATGATCTCACCTGTTTTGGGATTGTAATCCAAATCTTTAGGAGTTTTTGCACTCAGTAAATAAATACATGTCACTCCTAGTGCGTAGATATCACTGGCGTAAACTGGACGCATCGCCATTTGTTCTGGGGGTGCAAAACCAGGTGTTCCTATGGCATAAGCAGTTAATGCTGTCTGTTCCGATTGGCTGACAGCAGTTTGGGTGACTTGATTCTTCACAGCACCAAAGTCGATGAGTACCATTCTGGTATCTTGGGTGCGGCGAATTAAGTTGGCTGGTTTGATATCACGATGGATAACTTTTTGCTCGTGAATATATTGCAATAACGGCAGAATTTCACTTAAAAATTGTTTGACTCCTGCTTCGCTAAGGACACCATTCAGTTTGACCTCTTGTTGCAGTGTCGCACCACTGATATATTCTTGAACTAAATAAAATTGTTCCTGTTCTTCAAAATAGTCTAGTAACCTCGGTATTTGGGGATGATTGCCAATTTTACCCAGGGTTTTAGCTTCTCTCTCAAACAGTTCTCTCGCCATCTGTAATACGTGTGGTGCATTTCCTGAAGGGCGTAGTTGCTTGATGACACAACTTGGCTCTCCTGGTAAGGCTTCATCGTTAGCTAAAAATGTTGCACCAAAGCCACCCTGACCTAATGGTTTGACTACTCGATAGCGATCGCGCAATAGTAGTCGTGAGCCACAAGACTGACACCTTTGGCTATATGCCACATTTTCTGGATTGGGACATGTAGGATTTAAGCAATAGCTCATGCACTGTTAACTCGCTGCACGAATAATAATAGGGAGCGTTACACTCTTGTTTCATTATTTAGACAATAATTAACTCTTGCTAGGTAATTTTTGCTGGAAAACTTTTGAAGAGTTCCTAAAGTTAACTCCGAGTTACGCAGGACAATTGGGATAATATGATAATTTATTATACTTATGCTTCTAGATAGTGTCTAGGCTATTTTTTAGATGAATTATCAGTGTTAGAACTCTTTATTTATGCATTTTTTGACAGTATTCTTACTGAGGTAAATATTCTTTTAATCACTTAAATGAAAATACTTCTCTCCCCTTAAATTTACAAAGCGAGTTGACAATCATTCGGTATAGGTTTAACTCTTCTTTTACATCTTTTACCAGTGATGTTTAAGTTTTGTTAAAAAATACCTGAATGTATGTTCATGCATAGTAGTTTAAATACATTATGTAGTTTCTGGGAGATTTAGAGATGACGACTGTAACTCAAATGAAATGTGCCTGTACGAAGTGTCTATGTATAGTTTCCATTGAGGAAGCTATTAATAAAGATGGTAAATACTATTGCTCTGAAGGCTGTGCTGAAGGTCATAAAACCATCAAAGGCTGTAGTCATAATGGCTGTGGCTGTTAAATTCTGCTGATTTTTGGGGAAGAAGAGGATCACCGGTGCTATTCTTCCTCTTAAACTATTTTTTACGATTACAGCAAGCTGCGGAATTAGCTAAATCAGAACTAATCCTGAAACAATGGGATGTAGATGCTAGATTCATATGCAAAACTATGTCTGAACTTCCCAAGAGTCTTGAAGAAGCGATCGCCCAATCTCGCATAGCCACCCAAGCAGCCCTGGCAGATGGCTATACTCGTTTACAAGTTGATTTTCTGTTCCCCGAACTCAAACTAATGCCAGTGGCTGAACAATTTTTGCCAGCATTTGCAGAATATGATTCTCGCCTCAAGGTTTTTTTTGCCGATGCTGGTGCTGCGGCTTTAGCTGGTCGTGATTGGGCTGATGCAGCATTTAAAATTTTGGATATTGGTACAGGTAGGGCTGCCTCACTACAGTCTAAAATTCAGCCAGAAGATGAAATCTTCTTATTTATTGCCCCCACATCTGTAGAAGTACCCCAGGTAGAAAAGCTATGTGAAAACATAGGCGATCGCCCTTTTGTGATGTTAAATCCTCGTTTGGAAGATTCTGGGGTTGTGGGTATCGGTTATACAGCCAGACAAACCCGCCAGCGTTTTATTAGTACCATTGAATCTTGCTACTACCTACGTCCTGTAGATGATGAAACTGCCGTATTTCGCTGCTATCCCGGTTTATGGGAAGTATGGGTGGAAAATAAAGGCGAGTATGAAAAAATTGCTGAATTGCCCAAAAAGCCCTCTGGTGATGAGTTGGATGTGATTCTCATGCAAGGACAACCACAATCTACCAGCGATGCTACACCCACGAAAAAACCCAATATGTTCAAGAGTTTACAAAGATTTTTCAAGGCGTTGAGTAGCTAAGAAAATTTATCAGATATCGTTACTCGACTACGTTAGCGCAGATTAAAGTCTGCGCTTAAGCTATATCTGGGATGTGAAAATACGGGATTTTACCTGATAAACGTATGACCATAGTTTTAACTAACGATGACGGTATTGATGCTCCTGGTATTCAAGCTTTATTTCAGGCTATTAATGGTAAACATGTGATTATTGCTGCGCCTAAAGACCATCAATCTGGCTGTGGTCATCAAGTTACAACAACTCGCCCCATTCAGCTTGATCGGCGTTCTGAATATGCATATGCGATCGCAGGCACTCCCGCCGATTGTGTGAGAATTGCTACTAGTCAAATTTGCCAAGACATCAAGTTTGTACTTTCAGGTATCAATGCAGGGGGCAATCTGGGAGTAGATGCTTATATTTCCGGTACTGTTGCAGCTGTCCGAGAAGCCGCAATGCATGGTATTCCGGGAGTTGCCATTTCTCATTACCGCAAAGCTAAACAAAATTTTGATTGGGATCTGGCTACTAAGTGGACGGCTAAAGTTTTAGCTGACTTACTCCCACGTCCCTTAGAACCGGGGAGTTTCTGGAATGTGAATCTACCACATTTGCAACCAAGCGAACCCGATCCTCAGGTGATATTTTGCCAACCTTGTACCAAACCGTTACCGATTAATTATCGGATTGACGGCGATGATTTCTATTATGTCGGGGAATATAGCAAACGCGATCGCACTCCTGGCAGTGATGTTGATGTCTGTTTTTCCGGTAATATCGCTGTGACTCAGTTAAGGGTTTGATTTGTCAATCAATAATGTCAGTCTATCTAGGGTTTGGGTCACCTGAGTTAGTCTTTGGAATGAATTATCCTGAGATTGAGCCAGGGTTTGTACAGCATCACACAATGCAAAAATTTGATACCCTTGTTGCTGTACCTGTTTTCCCTGTGCTTCAATTTGTACACTGAGATTTTCTAATCGTTCAGCAAGATGTTCGATTGTTTCAGTAGTAGTTAGTACAGCTTCCCCTATTTGCTCAACAATGGATTCTAAGCGACTAATTTTCACCTCGATGCCAGATAAAAGCATTTCTTTTTCATCCCCTAATCTAGTGTCGCTAATCATCCTGAAATATTCGAGTCAATTTAGCTCTAGATAACAACTATTTGTAATTTTGCTGCTTTGTGCTTCTATCGCTAGATAGAGGCATTTTTGATAGCCAAATTTTGCTGGCTCTGCTGACTGCAAGTTGTCAGCCTCAAAAATGTGTGATAACACCTAATTAACTTGACAGGCGATCCTCATATGTATACTTGTTCTATACATAAACTTTATAATTAGCCATCTTTCTGACGGTAGATTTATATACTTCATCTAAACTTCATAAAACTGGGCGATCCCCAGCAAAAATATAAAGATCACGTAAATATGATTGAGAAATGTGTTGTTTTTCATGAAGCAAAGTTTATAGTCAATTCAAAGCTAAGTAATTCTACTTTAGTCCCTTAGTATTCGGCTAGAAAATGTACCATACACACTTAAACAGCGTTTTGCTAGGTACTACTCATACAGCGTGGGAGTTGCATTTCACTCCTCACTCCTCTGTACAATCTAAATTTAAACGTAGCCTGGACATTATAGGGAGCTTGGTAGGACTGTTAATCCTATCCATAGTTTTTGTACCGATAGCGATCGCCATTAAGATTGATAGTCCAGGGCCAATTTTCTTCACCCAAGAACGTTATGGACTGCAAGGACGTCCTTTTCTGATGCGAAAATTTCGCTCAATGGTTCATGATGCGGAACAACTAAAATCTTTGGTGAATAATGAAGCTGAAGGTCTGATCTTTAAAAACAAAAATGATTTTCGAGTCACGAAAGTGGGACGTTTTTTGCGGAGTACCAGTTTGGATGAACTGCCTCAGTTTTGGAATGTCCTCATGGGGGAAATGAGTTTAGTGGGAACTCGTCCACCTACAGGAGATGAAGTGATGAACTACACTCAAAGGCACTGGCAACGTTTAAATGTCAAACCGGGAATAACTGGTGAGTGGCAGGTTAACGGTCGTTCTCACGTCAAAGATTTTGAACAAATAGTTGATTTAGATTTGCAATATCAAAACAATTGGCACCGACTGTATGACTTAATGTTGATTGGGAAAACTTTCTACGTCATCTTTGGGCGCATTGGAGCTTTCTAAATGCTGATTGTAACCAATCGATGCCTTCTCACCTCCCTCATTTAAACAGTAAGGGAGGTTTTATTTTGCCCAGTTCCCAGTCTCCAAACAACTAATGCAGTAGTTCTTCTACTTGATGCTGACTCCACAAATTTCTATAAAGACCATCTTGTTGTACAAGTTCTAAGTGATTGCCTGTCTGGACAATTTTTCCTTTATCCATGACGAAAATGCGGTCTGCTGCGGCGGCGGCTGATAATTGGTGAGTGATAAAAATCACGGTTTTCCGATCAGCACCACTAGCAAGGTTGTTGAGAATTTGTGTGGCTGTTTGATTATCTACACTGGAGAGGGCATCATCCAAAATTAAGACTGGGGCATTCACCAGCATGGCTCTAGCTAAGGCAGTACGTTGTCTTTGCCCACCAGAGAGGGTGATTCCTCGTTCACCCACAAGAGTTTCATACTGCTGGGGAAAATGACTAATTTCTGGATGAATTTGGGCCTGCTTGGCCACCGACTCAACATCTTGTTGTTCGCTCACTGGGTCGCCGTAACGAATATTATTTTTAATTGTGGTGCTAAATAAAAAGCTATCTTGAGGCACATAGGCGATCGCATTGCGTAAATCTGCCAAGGCTATAGTGGTAATATCCACACCATCCAAAAATAACTGCCCTGGTTCAATATCCAACAACCGCGGTAATGCATTGGCCAAAGTTGACTTTCCCGAACCAATTGCGCCCACAATCGACACCGTTTCCCCAGGAAAAATAGTGAAGTTGATATTTTCTAACGCCGGAGTATTGGCATTAGGGTAAGAGAAGCTGAGATTTGTGGCTGTTAGTTCCCCTTTAACTTCAGCTAGGGGTAAGTGTACAGTATCCTCTGTGTCTTGAATTTTCGGGGTGACAGCCAGAATAGACTCCAGACGGTCAATACTCACTTCACCGCGTTGGTAGGCGGTAATGGTAAATCCTAATAAGGCAGTGGGGAAAACCAGTCGTTCTACATAAATCAGTAGTGCTAAAAAATCTCCTACCGCCAGGGTACCAGCAGATATGCGTGTTGCACCGAGCCAGATAATTACTAATGAACTGAGATTAGCTAGACCCCCAATTAATGGGAACAGTATATTGCGACTTTTTGCCAGTTGTAGGTTCGCTGCCAATAATTGCTGATTCTTCTGAGCAAAAGCTCGCCGCTCATTTTCTTCTTGGGCGTAAATTTTGATCAGAGCAATGCCGCTAATATCCTCTTGAATCAGTTCACTGATATCTGATAGTTCTTCTTGGACTACAGCCTGCTGTTTCCGTAAGCGATTGCTGAACAAATGTACTAACCAGAACATAAAGGGATACACAGCCAAGGAAGCTAATGTGAGATCCACACTAATTGTTAGCATTACTGGCAGGGTGAGTATGTAGGCAAACACAGTATTTGCCAAACTCAAGACAGCAAAGCCCACCAACCGCCGAATATTATCTACATCGCTAGTAGCCCGGTTGATTAAATCCCCCGCTGTATTAGTAGCAAAATAAGATGGTTCCAGTTTTAGTAAGTGTTCAAAAATCTGTTGTTTCAGGTCAAATTCTACCTGACGGCCGACTCCAAATAGCCAGATGCGTGAAGCCATGCGGATGAGCCACATGGCCGAACTGAGCAAAATGATTGGCACTACATAACGTAGTATTTGGTTTAAATTAAAGCTGGCTGAGAGTTGGTCAACTGCCGAGCGAATTAACCAGGGGATATAAACGCCTAATCCATTGACAGACAATAAAGCAATAATGCCTAATGTCGCTTCCCGCCAATGGGGACGAAGGTAAGCACCGAGTTTAGCAAGTCGTCGAGATTCTGCCATTGAAGCAATTAAGTTTTGCAGATTTTAAATCAGGCCAGCCACTAGAGCGTAGCATTATGGCCTGTTTAATTACTGTTTTAGTTAGTTGTTTGGTTACCACGCAAGAAAAAGTAAATCTGGTTGAGATAACTTTCCCATACCCGGGTTGTGATTTGCAGAGTTTCTGTATTGGGTACAAAGTCTTCAATTCGCAACCCCCGTTCACCTACTGTTGGAGGAGTTTGTAACAGGTAAGGTGGAACTTTTGCACCCAAAGAGTTGAATGCTATCGTTGCCTGATCCTGTCCTCCCTGCATGAAAATAGAATCTCCTACAATATCAGAAATTATCATTGGGGTATTTGCTGGCCCCAATGCCACAAGTGTCTCAGGTGAAGAATTATCAGGTCGCATAGACGACATAAGCCGATAATTTTCAATAATTTCCTGAGATGCAAGGTTGGTATCACCTACCGTTGCTATGGGTATTCTCACAAGAAAATAAGCGATCGCGGGTGTACTGGACAACAGTAAAATTGTCAGCGCCCAGCCGATTAAATAACCACCTGGTTGCTCTATCCCGCCTCCCTTAATCCTCTGAGCAGCAAACATCATCAACAAAATAGAGGCTCCCAGTGGTTTGAGCGGAAATGATATCACCCTCCACATGGATGCTACAGCTGGTTCGTTAGGGTTAATAAACGACAAAGCTATCACAACCAAAACAATGACTAAGACTAATCGTCCAACAAAAGTTCCGGAAGGATAAAATCTTTGGAACAGAGAATAAACGATAGTGCCAAGCAGCAGCCACACAAGTACGCGAGTTAGCAATAGAAACATAGATTAACTCTCTAATTTTCTGGTGCGGTGAGGCAGCGCTGTGAGTCTAGTCCTATGTGGCAAGGCCTTTTCCGTCAATTTTTTGCGGGCGCCAGATGCTGAAAAAGCAAAGTCATACCGCGTATTTGACAGAAAAATGGGAGGCATATTGCCCAACGTAGGGAACTAGTTTTCCTCATGAGCGACTACCGAACCCTTAAGGGTTAGCCTAGAGGTTTAGGATATTCGATGTATTTGCTCGTCAAATTGTAATCCTACTGTTACTTGAGAGCAAATACCTCTAGTTCCATACCAAAGACTACCGTCGTAGTGATTTTAGTGCAATTTTTTCCCAGTGAGTCTATTATTTTGAATTTTCTCGATGAGTAATGTGGCACCAGTAAACTAAATTAATTGAGTAGTTGTCAACTCTAAAGGAAAAACTATGTCTTCTGGAAAGCCCAGCATTTTAGTTACGGGGGGCGCTGGATATATTGGCTCCCATACTGTACTTGCTCTTAAGCAAGCAGGTTATGAAGTGGTAATCCTCGATAATCTGGTTTATGGGCATCGAGACTTAGTAGAAAAAGTTTTACAGGTAGAACTGGTAGTTGGAGATACAGGCGATCGCCCTTTACTAGATGACTTATTTAAAACCCGTAACATTACCGCCGTTATGCACTTTTCTGCATACGCTTACGTAGGTGAATCTGTTACTGACCCTGCTAAATACTACCGTAACAACGTCGTAGGGACCCTAACGCTACTAGAAGCCATGCTGGCGGCATCTATTAAGAAATTTGTTTTTTCTTCCACATGTGCCACCTACGGAGTACCAGAAGTAGTACCTATTCCCGAAAACCACCCCCAAAACCCCATCAATCCTTATGGCGCTACCAAGCTCATGGTAGAGCGCATTCTGGCTGATTTTGATGTGGCTTACGGTTTCAAATCAGTCCGTTTTCGTTACTTTAATGCTGCTGGTGCCAATCCTGATGGTTTACTGGGCGAAGACCACCAACCAGAAACTCACTTAATCCCTTTAATTCTGCTGACAGCCTTAGGCAAAAGAGAATTTATCTCAATATTTGGCACAGATTATCCCACACATGATGGTACTTGTATTCGTGATTACATTCACGTTAACGACTTAGCAGATGCCCATGTATTGGGCTTGGAATATTTATTAAAAGATGGCAACAGCGAAGTATTTAATTTAGGTAACGGCAATGGCTTTTCCGTCAGAGAAGTAATAGCCGCCGCCGCAGAAGTTACTGGACTCACCATACCAGTCCAAGAGTGCGATCGCCGCCCAGGTGACCCCCCATCTTTGATTGGTAGTGGCGAAAAAGCCAGAAAAATTCTAGGTTGGCAACCCAATTACCCATCCATTAAAGATATTGTTACTCATGCCTGGCAGTGGCATCAACGGCGACATATTAAGGGCTAGGGGTGAAAAAGCAGGGGGGTAGGGGGCAGGGGAGCAGGGGAGCTATCGCCCACAATTCCACTCGGCTTTAAACCTTATCTTTTGGTAAATAAACAGACCAATTTAAATCAATGAAAAGCCTATAGAATAAGCTTTCCGACTTTTGACTTCCAAGGCAGCGGTACTAGCCTGTACTCCCTACCTCTTCTTCGTGCCTCGGATAATAAATAATACAATACCTACGGTAATTAATATTGCTCCAGCTAGTACTGGTATGGTCAAACCTGACCGGATATTTATGTCTTGTGCAGGTGCATTATTGCCATCTGGGACATTGGGAAAGCTGCTTGTCGTTCCTGCTGCTACGGTGACATCAAACTCGAATTGAAACGGTTTGAAATTTGCCCCGGGGACTGCTTTACCACTTAGCTGTAATTGATAAATCCCTGGCTTGGGGAAGGTAATTTCTGCACCGGGAATGCCTTGATAACGTTCAGCTGATACAGGTTCTAAAGATGGCTCTAGTAAGGCTGGCTCTCCTGGTGTATGGGGTTGGGCAAAAACAACCAATTGACAATCGCACTGCGTTAGGGGAATCGCCTGACCACCTTTACGGGTAAGAGCAAACCAAGCTTGGGTGGGTTCCCCAGATCGGGGATTATCATTGGGTTCAATGTGTAAGGTAGCACCAACGTCTGCTGCTATTTGCACCTGATGGGCAGAAATGGGGTGAGCCGTAGTTATTGATATAACTAAACAACTCAAAAATAATAAACAATAGATGCCAAGCCTCTGAGAGTGTCTCATAATTAAAAATTACGAATTACAAATTACGAATTATCCCTAGTGGGAGGGACATAAAACTTTTCTACAGCTAACTTTGACCAAAACCAGCGTGAACGCACTAACAAAACACCGAGGATGATAATTCCCATCAGCAGTGTTGCTAATTGATTGCCCCAGGTTAATTGCAAGGAACCCAGGTAATGAGAACCAATCAACACAGCATGAATGGCACTCAAGAGCAAAGCAGGCACACTCAACAGATGAATCTGTCGCCAGCGTTTACCCAAAGATTTTTGCAGTGATTCAAAACTTGTGAGAGCTGCGGGGGTGATTAATACTAATGCTACAGCACCAGCAGCCATGCTCCACTGAAAATCTAGTGGGAGGAAGAAGAAAGCCGCGAATTGCCACTGCAATGAATGTTCGATCATGTGGATGGTGTGAACCACTGCTAAGACAAAAGCACCCACTCCCAAAGCACGACGGTAACGCAGGGGAAAAGCCCAAATTCGGCTAAGAGGACGGGCAATCAGTGCCAATATTAGGCAGATCAAGGCAGCGTGTCCGCTGTAATCTACCATTGTGTCACCAGTTCGCAATAGGGTAAGTATGCCAATGGTCAGTGTTACCCAACCACCTAAGCGAAATAATTGACTACGCCTATCTTTACTAACTAAGGCGGTGGAGACACCCACACCTAACATGGTGGGTAGAGTTCCTAGTCCAAAAGCCAGCATAGTGGCTGTACCCATCCATAAATTACCAGTTTCTGCGGCTTTAATTTGGGCGGCATATAAAAAACCACAGGGCATTAAACCCCAAGTCATGCCTAAAAGCAAAGGTGTCCACCAGCGGTTTTGAAAGGAAAGTTTCACCATCGCTGCACTCAGGCGATCGTGTAAATTACCTTTGAGTATGGGGTGTAATAAGGGAATCCGTGGTAGTAGTTCTGGTGTTACTTGCCCTAAACCAAACCAAATCAGCATAACGCCTGTGACAATTGCCATCCCCCGGCGGAAATCGCTACCTACACCCGCAAACTGTCCACCTTGTAGTAATACTGAACCTATGGCCCCGATGCCAGCACCAACTAGGGCATAGCTCAACATCCGCCCTAAATTCAGGAGAATATGAAATTTTAACTGCTGTCGCCAGGTAGAAGATATTTTTAAGGGTGATGTTGCTGGGTTTTTTTGCTGATGTGACAAGGAAAACGCCACTGTCAGGGGGCCACACATGCCAAAGCAATGTCCAAAACTGCCCAGGAACCCCAAGATGGTGATTAGCGACAAATCTAACATTCTGATAAATCCCTGAGGCACGTTTCTAGTGCGGAAATGTACCTTAAGTTTTTGCCTGTGTCAAAAGACGAGTTGTCAAACTTAGCCACATTATTCTAAGGAATGTGGATTTAATAAAATACAGAACCTCACCCCCAACCCCTCTCCTT